>JAATVR010000311.1 GCA_014523665.1 Nitrososphaerales archaeon TH526 | reverse complement strand
TTATGCATGTTGAAATGTAGACCTGAAAGTGCTTTCTTGGCAATAGAGGTATTCCATCTGATGAAGTTTCAGGCATCATTTTCGATATTCGATTTTGGGTAATATTTGGAACTGCGTCTCAATTTCTTCGATACTCGAAGTCCACCCAAACTATAAGGTCTGCCTTAATTGAGCAGGGATGGGCCCAGTTGAATCTGTTAGCTGAACAATTAGCCCCGGATTTTTGCAAGTTTCATGTTGGGTATCAAAGAATATCAAGGATATCACTAGTGCAGTGGTTGGTTTTGTTGCTCTCTATTTATATATTGACTGGATTTATTGGACAAGTTGTATTGAACGGTGATAGATTTCCGCTGGCAAATGTTACGTCAATGAGTGAAGCAGAGATCGCTCTAGTACTAGTTGCCGATGAGAGCAAATCATTGGCCACCAGAAAAGGGACCGATCAAGGTCCTAGAGCAATGAGATGTGCGTTTGAAAATTCTGAAGTATTCAAAAGGGAGGGCAAGACTATCTTAATTTGTCCAATGCGAAATAATTACCTTAATAGAAGAATTTTAGACACAGGGTTCACTAGTAGAAACGATTTACATTCATTAATCTGCGAACTTGTAACAAACAAGATTGTTCCAGTTATTATTGGAGGAGATCATTCCATTACTACAGTAGCTATAGATGCGATTTCTGCAACATTGGGTAAGATTGGTTTAGTATATTTTGATGCTCATCCTGATTTTGTATCCTCAAAGAGAGACTACTATGGATCGGTGATAACTGACTCACTTGGCAGACTTGACGGGAGTAATGTTACTTTTATAGGGACTAGAGCTGCTGAATTAGAAGAAGTTGAAAATATTCAACGAAGCGGTTTTCAGGTTGTATCTCCGCTGGACATAGTAGAGAATGGCATTAACAGGACAATCGACAAAATTTGTACTAGAAATACTTCCAGAAAATATGTGTCAATTGACCTCGACTGTCTTGATCCTGCATATGCTCCCGGGGTATCAGTCCCTACACCATGTGGGCTTACAAGCGTGGAGCTAACCTGCTTAGTCAAGCATGCAGTGAGTTCAGGGATAGTAGGTATGGATATTGTCGAACTTTGCCCCAAGTATGACATGAATGATATTACTGCTTCCCTAGCGGCTAGATTGCTTTCTGAATCAGTGGCATCCATCAGATCAGCTTATTTGAGCTGAATCTGGAGAATCAATTGGCTTCAGTGGCACTTTCTAATGGAACTAACGCTAATGTCGAGATAATCAGAAGCAAAAGGGCCAAACGCATTTCTCTAAGAGCGAACCGACACGGAGTTTACGCTATAGCTCCAAATTTAATAGGTCACAATGAAATTATCACCTTCATTGAATCAAAAAAAGAATGGATTTCTAAATCCGTTAGATATTTTGAGAAGATTACGAGGGGATTAGATCCTACGCTAATCCAGAAAGATAAGGTTCTTTTTTTAGGAACACCATTTAATGTTCAGCTAGTAAAAGACAAGCTATGCTATGTGATTCTGTCCGAAAGCCTGAGAAGGATTACGGTGCATTGCCCGAATGACAAGAAAAGAAAAAAGGCTATCATTGAATTCTATCGTCAACACACATCTCGAATTCTCGATGAGCGAATAGGAGTCATTAGCTCAAAACTAAACCTAAATTTCAATCGCATCTCAATAAAGTATCAAAAATGCAGATGGGGAAGTTGTTCGTTAAAAAAGAATTTGAATTTTAATGTGATGCTGTCAGCTCTACCAAGTGGCGTTATTGATTATGTAATTGTCCACGAATTATTGCATCTGTTAGAGCTCAATCATTCCAAGAGATTTTGGGAATTAGTCAGGTTAAACCGCCCAACATATGAGGAGGATCGAAAATGGTTGCGAATGTATGGCCCATTTGTCAATCTATCTTAAAGATGTTGGAAGAAAGTGCCACCGAGTTCGTTGAAAATTGTTGGGCTTTATTGCGATAACTTAATTTGACACAAATAACTATATTAATCAACCAAAAAACATACCTCTTGTGTTTATTTGTATAGGATAATTCAGCATATGATAAAAGTCTACGAGATTCATCGATATCTAAACGATCAGTTCCAATATGTCGTGGCACGAACTCACAAATATACCGAGGAAAAAGTGCATCTAGATGTCAAGAGGATGAATACAATGTTGAGTGCAGAAATGAGGAAAAGTGGTGTTAGATATGTTTTTGCAATCGAAGATATGTCAGCGTCAAACAAGAAAACCTCTAGCAAGTACTTGCACCAACAAAATAAGAATCCCTGGGCTAGGTAACATATTTTTTCTAAATTTTGATATGCGTAAGCGGATACGTAGGCATAAGTTACGTAATGCATAATGATGACCAGTTATGAACTTGTTACTTTCGGCGAAGGAGTTACATAGAATCTCAAATGATTCGAATCTCGCAGGAGAAACTGTCATAATTGATACTAGACCCCTCGACGAGTATCTTGATGGGCATATTCCTGGTGCTATTAACATAGATTTAATGCAATTTCATTGGATCGACACATCTAGGACTGGAATAAGACAATTCAATAGACAGATGAACATTTTGTTTTCAAACCTTGGTCTGGCGAATACAAAATTTGCTGTATTCTATGATAATATTTCAGGGCCTTCTGCGTCTAGAGGAGTATGGCTTTCTCATTACTCTTCACAATTGAATGCCTTCATGGTAGATGGCGGGCTTGGTGAATGGAAAGCGGAAGGTCTTGAAATTGAGAAACAAACTAACGCTTTTTCCCATTCAGAGCTAGCAACAAATGCAAACTCCAAGGTAATAGCAGATTTGAAAATGGTAAAATCCTTGATAATGGAAAGTTCAGGCAAGAAATATGTTTTATTGGATTGTAGATCTAAAGAAGAATTTGACGGAAGAGTAGCACGTGCTCTAAAAAGAGGTCATATACCTAGTGCGATCAATATTGACTGGTCGCTCAATATCGATAAAGAGAAAAATGGCAGATTCAAGAGTACCTCTGATTTAGCCGAAACATACTCTTTGATACCAAAAACCGATGAAGTAATTACTTACTGTCAGGGCGGCTACAGGGCTGCAAATACATTCGTCGTGCTGAAGATGTTGGGATACGAAAAAGTGAGGATGTATCTAGGATCGTGGGGAGAGTGGGGTAATAAGCCTGATCTTCCTGTAGAATAGAGCATCATGTAAGGTTTCCTTTGCATCGATCAATAAAGTTGTCAGCCTGGAGATGCGACATTTCAGAGCTAGGAGCGTTACACCATCTAGTTTGGCTGTCAGCTTAAGTGCATGTTGCTCGAACCTTGGCTAAGCTCTGCCAATAGAAGTCAAAAGTATAAAAATAATAGCCAGCAATCTGATAAATCGATGATCGATAATAAATTGTATAAACACTTCTGTGACAAAGTAGTGACTCTTGATAAGTCAATTAGATTTATTGGAATTGCCGATGGCCACGGTAGACTGCTAGCAACTGCTGAAAGGAAAGGCATAATTCCTTTATTGAACATGCAAGAGACTGAGCAATACGCTATTACCGCCGCTACTAGACAATATACTCGGGTTAGATGGCAGCAGCTTTTAGGTAAGATATTCTATACCTGTTCTCACTACGACAAATTGTTAAGGGTCACCATCCCCATCACAGATGAGCACAATCATCTTCGATACGTGATAATCTTCACCTTTGACGTTGACACAGAAAACTTCCACGACATTACTATGCAGAAGATTATACCGCTCATCCGTAGAAATCGTAAGAAACTCCTTGAAAATCCGCCTTAGTACTAGCAACCTTAGATACTATTGCCGTAGTAGTAAAGCTCCGACTGCTAGTAAATTAACCTGTCATGAGAGAGGATTTTTGTTTATGATTTCATCTAAGCAATGAACTATATTTTCCCTACTGACAGGAAGGGGATTGTTATCCAGATGTCCTCTATCAGGCATAATGACATCCGCGGCGTCCTCAAATCCCTGCTTCAATGTAAGAGTCTCAAAATTTAGCTTGTTGCAGATTTTCTTGAATCTTTCGTAGTAGATAGACTTGTTGAATTTGTGTGCCACTGTAGTACATGAAGACAACGAGTATCCATGAGGAACGCCTTCATTTGAGAATACATATGATAATGCATGTCCCAAGGTGGTCGACGAATTTCCAAAACCAATTCCTGATAACATCGCACCGTATGGCAATAGGTGTGGCTTATCATTAGTTATTGCGTCTTCCAATACATCGAACGCCTCCTTACAGAAGAGCTTGGTTAGCGGATTAGACAATTTGCTATCATACCCCTCAGACGCCTGAGCTGCGGCATCGCATGCAGAGTTTCTCATTATGTTGAAAGGAGTACCAGGCAAGAAATATGGATCCACTATTGCAGTGTCAGCAAGAAAAGCCTCGTCTTGAAGTAACTTCTTCTTATGTTCAAAACTTATAACGGCGTAGGTTGTCATTTCAGCGCCTGTTCCGAATGTTGTTGGTATAAGTATCTTAGGAACACCCGTCAACTTACCCAAATATTTACATACATCCATAGAGCTTCCTCCCCCCAAGCCAATATAGGCAGAAATCTTCTTTCCCTCGTAATTCTTTTTTACGGCTTCGATGCTTTCTATTGAAGGGTCAGGTGTCACTTTATCGTATACTTCATAGTCTTTGATGCCCATGTAGTCTAACCACTTTTCGTATATGTCTGGGGTAGTAGTAGTTACGACTAGAGAATTTTTTGGGTAGTCAAACTCCTTTGCAGCATTGTCACCAAAAGCAATTTTTCTTGGCATCATTACCTTCCACATAAGTGATTGAGGTAACCGTTATCAGTATTATATTTTACTAAATCACTCTCAGACGATGGAAAATGAAACGCCGACGAAATCTCAAATCGAGTGCGGGGAAGTTCATTCTTGCGGTCGATTATACTTTTAAACCTGTTAAAGATCGGAAACAGATCAGTGTCGCTTTGAAAATGAGCGAGCTATTTTGTCATCAATTGTCATCAATCTAGTTTTGCCCTTACTCATTTTGATGCCTCCATACGTTTCTGTATCCGGTAGGATACTAGCTTCACGCGACTCCTTGATGAATTCATATGCAGCAAAGTACAGCAGTAGAATAGGTATCACTTGCCTTTCGGACGCCTTTACCTCATCCATACTAAGGCTTATTATAGAATCACTCGTGTATGAGGCCCGGTTGTAGATTACTGCTAGACTTCATATTTTTCCAAGAGCGCTAGTAATTTCTTTTCTGGCTGGCGTAGAAGGTAACTGAAATGCGTATACTGTCACTAAAATTAACATGGAGAACAAAGTCATGCCTATGGCGAAGTGTATTGTAACTAAGAGGGCATGCAGCCTTTCGACAATCACTGCCCCACCCAAGGCTATCTGACCCAGCACTAGTCCGGCTGCTATTACAGAGGCAAGTTTCATACCTCTTCTAGAGGCCTTTGACCTCAGCGTAAAGAACATCGTTAGGATTACAAGTAATCCAGTAGTAGCTGCCAATGTCCTGTGCATATACTCGATCAGAAATTTGTCCATAGGTACCAAACCCGCAGGACAGAGAGGCCAATCTGGACATGAGAGACCAACCCCTGAAGCACTAACGTATCCCCCGAAGAAAATCAGAGAAAAGAGGCATGAAAGAGTACCAAAAGAAAGATATTTTAGAAAATTCTTCATTTCATGATACTTTCAGATTACCAAGCATGTAAGGATGCACCGAACAGTAGAATGGATAATCTCCTGCTGCAAGATTGGCTGTATCTATCTGAGCTGTTGCGCCTGCATCGATGATGCTAGTGTCAAACTGGCTTCCCGATTCAGGATCTTCCGGTCCAGAGCCACTCGTGGCAGTATGTGGAACATTGTCGTTATTCGATACCGCAATCACGTCTCCAGCAGTAACTGTTAATGGATCGGGATCATACGCTGGATTTCCTTGTACTGAAGCGCCCTCAAGTATACTAAGTGACGCACCTGCAGTTTCTGCACCTCCTGCCGCAGGTGCAGGTGCAGCTGCAGAACCCGCAGCGCTTTCAGCAGTAACTGTAAGAGAACTAGTCATGTAC
>JAATVR010000310.1 GCA_014523665.1 Nitrososphaerales archaeon TH526 | reverse complement strand
TGGTCCTACGCAGACAAGATATTGATACCTGATCTTCCTCCCCCTATGACAATTAGCGAGAAGAATATCTGGAGTGTTAACACTACCTCCTGTAAGGTAAAGTATGTAGGATTCACGGCTCCCAATCCCATAGTAGTCTCAAGACGGTTAGAAGAGGCAAGTCAGATGCTACATCTAAGTAGCGAAAGACCATTCATTTTCCTTCATATTAGCGGCCCTGAACCTACTCGAAGACCTCTAACGAATCTAGTTCTGAGCGCCCTCAAGGAGCTAGAACCAAAGATACAATATGCTATTTCGGAAGGCAAACCTGGAGGCAATACCAGACCGCAAAAGATTTCGAATTCAGGTTGGTATTTTGAATGGTGTCCCATCAGGGACGAGCTTTTTTCCTTATGTGATGCCCTTGTAATAAGAGCAGGGCATGCATCAATATCTCAGTCCATCCAATTTGGAAAACCATTCTTATGTATTCCTATAGAAAATCATGGAGAACAGCTGGCTAACTCTGATAAAATTTCAGAGCTAAAAATCGGCATTTCATTAAGACAAAACGGGCTAACTCTGAATTCGATAAAGGAAGCGATCATGGCTCTAATAGTTAATGAACAATACCGTAGAAATGTATCACATCTGATGAGGATAGCTAAAGGGATGAATGGGGTTCAAAACATCGTAAATGAAGTTAGACCTTACTTGTAACCATTTCAATATTATATAGAGTTACTCTGTGCAGATAAAGCCTAAATATGGTATCATGAATGCTACTGGTTCGTCTGCATATAATTCGCTTCTACCCTACTGAAAACTTGATGGCAGATTCAACCAGAGAAATTAAGTTTACAATGCCCGAAGCATCTAAAGTTCCTTGATTGCTTGCTGAATAGAAACACGATCCGCCGCCCCTGGCATATAGCGTAAGTATTTTTCCAAATCCTCCTTGACTGAACTCTTACCCGACTTCAACCTGGCAAGCGCTCGATTCTTGTATATTGGACCAAACCTCACAGGGTTTATATCAATTGCCATAGAATACCACTCATCGGCAACATCATATTGCTCGCTTTTTAAGTAATAGTTACCCAACCCACGGTATGCCAGATAGTATCGTTTGTTCAATTTTATAGCTTTCTCATAACACTCAATAGCTGACTCAGATTTTAGATCGTTATATGCTGATCCGAGGGCATACCAAGCTTGAGGGTTATCTATATCCATAACTACGGCATTCTTCAGCTCCTCTGTGGCTTTAGGAATATCTCCTTTCAATCTTGACCTTTCTGCGACAAGGCAGCTACGGTTAGATTTTTGAAACCTAAATTCCCTATCTGATACTATTTCTGCCATATCTGATGGTATCAAGATGATCGAAGTCATATCATCTTCCTCCCACTCCTGTTCAAATCTTTTTTCAGGAACAGCACCCTGTTTGTCTTGCTCCGGTACGTACGTCAGAATTCTTCTCTCCTGCGGCTCGTACCCGCATACTATCGTGGCATGTTGAACCAAGTCGTGGATCCCTGGGAGGATGGTTATTAGTGGGATCCCTTGATCAATTGTCTTTTTGAGATCCTTCATGTTGCTTTTGTACATCACTGATTGGAAGCCGTTCTTTTCTGCAACTTCTATTCCTTCGATTAGTACTGAACCTCTCACACCTTCATACTTTACTCTGATCTCCTCAGTAATGTGAGAAGAGAGATCCTCTCCCCAGTATAATGCCAATACGTTAAACACCAAAGGTAATTGTGGTGAGTCTAAGCTGGGGTCGACAATAGGTAAAGTTATGCTATGTTCTTCAGAACTTGGAAACACATTAATGCATAACCTTCATAGGAAATAAAAATCATATAGCCGCCTTATTTCAACGCCATGAAATTGGCCAAGATATTTTTTCCATCCGTGCCGCTAGCTTCTGGATGAAATTGGGTTCCAAAGATAGGTCTTTCTCTGTGTAAAAGAATCTCGTTTGAACATGTTTGGGATTCTCCAACAGACGCTAAGCAGGCAGGTAACCTTGAAACACAAAATTTGTGGCTCTTGAACACCCTTATCCTTTGCTTATCAAATACGAGTGCATTATCACCCTTCACAGTCACGTGACCGAAGTCTTTTATCGGCTTTTCGAGTCTTCTCAGCGATCCTCCGAAGGTTAAGGCAATAATCTGGCATCCGTAACATATTCCTAGAATTGGTATATTCCTCGCATAACAATATTTTATTACAGTGGAATTGGCGGCGTTAATATTTGAGCTGCCCGTCCTTCTTCCCGACAAAATGACTTTGCTGAACCAAGGTAAACTCTCAGAACCGCGTTCCTCAAGTATTATTTCTGAATAGCGCCTGTGGTCGTAAGAAAATCCCAATTCATTGACAATATCTCTGAGGAGAAACGTAAACGGTGAGTTATTGTCAACAATTAGCACCTCGACTGACCTCTGATACATGCCGATTCAGTTTGTAACTGTAATCGTAAAATGATCAGACATAAAAGATAATCCCTTTAAGCGAAAGTAACTCGATTTCTGATCGTTCCCAACCTTTCGATAGTAATTTCGACTACATCACCGTCCTTGAGATATCGAGGTTCCTTCATCGACATTGCAACGCCAGCAGGGGTACCGGTAGAAATAATGTCTCCCGCTTCGATAGTCATGACACTACTCAAGCTAGCAATAATCTTTTGAATTGAAAGGACCATATTCATGCTCGAAGAATTCTGTCTCGTTTCTCCATTAACCTTAGTGAGTATTGAAAGGTTCTGTGGATCTTCTACTTCGTCCTTGGTGGTAATCCAAGGCCCACAAGGTGCAAAGGTGTCCATGCTCTTGCCTCTAGTGAATTGCTTGTCTTTGAATTGTATATCTCTAGCTGAGACATCATGAAGTATCATATATCCAAAGACAACGTCTAAGGACCTGTCTTCAGGAATCTTTCTTGCGTTCTTTCCGATTATCGCAGCTATTTCAGCTTCATAATCAAGCCTAGTTACAAATGGCGGACATATTATGTCACTATAAGGTGAATTAAGCGTGGTTCGTGGCTTCATGAATATGACTGGTTCATCAGAGGGGGTAAGGCCAGCGTCTCTTGCATGATCATAATAGTTAAAGGCTAGGCACAATATCTTTGGAGGATTTGGAATAGGCACTAGTAAATCCAAATCCTTTACATAATGTGAATAGGTGAGCTTATCGTAGTTTTCCCGGACTTCATCCAACCAGCCGTTGAACATGAATTCTTTAATTGAAACTGGTATGGGGATTCCAGTCTGTTCTTGAATCTCATTTCTTGTCACAAGTTTCTTTTCGTCTCTTGAGATTAAGGCGTATGTCTCCGTGTTATTGGAATCTTTTACTCTGGCTATCTTCATTTCATATCAAATTATTGTTTAATCGTGCGTATATATTGCTACTCCATTCGTTTGCAATCTACAAAAGCCAAAGCGAACGAATTGGATAAAACTGCCCACTCGAACCTTTGACGCATATGATTCTGCAATTCCGTTATATGTGTGAAGACTATTTTTGTTAAATTCTTCGTTTGAAAAGAGCTTGTCAGGAACTATAACAGTGAACGGTACCATATCATCTTTAGAGACCCATTGAACTTTCGGTATATTTGGCTTTATCTCTTGCCCAGTATTGATTACACGCAAATAGTCTCCATCTTTTTCTTGTGCCACCTCATCGAGCCGAATATTATACAGCTCCATAAGTCTGATTTCTTGCCCGCTCTTCAATCGGTCAGCATCTGCTCTATCTATGTAAATACGATCCGAGGTTTGGACATTCCTAGTCCCGAGTTGAGCAGTAGGATGATTTTTTAATTCAATTTTGACCAGAATTGGGTTGATAATTCTAATTTCAACTGGATGTTTAACAAAGAAGAGCCGCAGTGATATCATATCAATTAACTTTCTGTTATATGATTCAAGTGACTCAAATGGAGGTTTGGTATCTGCAAGTGAGATTCCCAGAGAAAGGACAAATTTATGGATAGCCTCTGGCAGGATCCCTCTTTTTCTGAGTGCTGCTAAGGTCGGAAGCCTAGGATCATCCCAGCCCGAGACTAGGCCTCCCTCGACAAGAGGCTTTAACTTCCTCTTCGAAACTGGCATCCCTTCAAATTCTAGACGTGAAAACTCGAGCAGCACAGGCTCACGGAGGCCCAATGATCTAAGTACCGAAAAATATAGCGCGTTTCTAAGCTCGTATTCCTTTGTTCGCATTGCATGAGTCACGCCGTCTAGACTATCCTCGACTGGAGCGGCAAAGTCATATGTTGGGAATGCCCTTATCCTTCTGCCAAGCTTCGGGTGGTCGGCATCAATGATCCTGAATAATGTCGGGTCCCGCATCGCAGAATTCTGTTCAGACATATTTCCCCTAAATCGTATTATAGCCTCATTCTGCTCGAAAGAGCCATCGAAAAATCTTTCTAAGCGTGTTATGTAATCGCTCCTAGCCAGACTCCTACAGGGACAGTCCACACCTTTGGCCCGCATAGAATGAATGTCGTCTGACTTGCATGTGCAGACATATGCATCTCCCTGTGAAACTATTTTCATTCCATAAGATTGGAGAAGTTTGATATCATCAGATGTATTCTTAACGAGGTCGGGCTTGATGCCCAGCCATTCAAGTCCTTCCTTGATAGCGTCGTAGTATTTCAATTGTTCATTTAATGGATTCGTGTCATCGAATCTGAGTATTAGCTTACCCTCGTACATTTTTGCGTATTCTTGGTCAATTATTGCAGCTTTAGCGTGTCCGATATGAGGATAACCGTTAGGTTCCGGAGGAAATCTTGTCACGACTTTCCCCATGATGGCTCCTTGAAGGGGAGGTAGCTTTGCCTCTTCCTTGCGTTTGGCAGCCTTATGGACATTCTCGAAAACCGAAAGTTTCGATGCCATTTTCTCCTGGTCAGCGAGATCGAGCGAGTTAACTTCATCTACAATTTTCTTGATAAGCGGAATCTGCTCCTTTATTGTGGGTCGCAGATCGGGCCTCAAACCAACCACCTTTGAGATCACAGTATCATATTTTGCACTTCCACCATATTCTATGGCATTTCTTAACACTATTTTTTTTATTACCTGTTGAATTGTATCATCTAAGGCCATCTTGAGAGTCTAAACCGTCCTGTCAACAATGAAATGAGCGGAAGCAATGATCTTTCCCTTTGGTATGCTATCATCATATTGAGAGATCGATTCCATCGCTTTACGGATATGTCGTCTCGCATTTCCTCTCACTGCTTCCTCAATACCCAATGAAGAAATCGTTTTCACTGCTTCCTCTATCTCTAGTCTGGAGGCATTTCTGGAGGAAAAGACCCTCAAGATCTTTTCCCGACCGTAACTGTTACTTATTTGGAGCGCGAGGAGGATAGGTAATGTTTTTTTGCCTTCTCTTAGGTCATTTCCGACGGATTTACCGGTCAATTTTGCATCGCCTATTACTCCTATAAGATCGTCAATGAGCTGAAATGCTATCCCCACATTTTCTCCAAACTGGGTTAGCGCAGATACATCTTTTTCCGTAGAAGTTGGAGCAGAAAGAACGCCAAGAGCACAAGACAGCCCAAATAAAGCTGCAGTCTTCTTGGTTATCATCGAGATGTATTCATGTTCATCTACAAACCTGTCTTCGAAGGCCATCCCAAGATCAAGTGCCTGCCCCTCGCATACGTCTACGCAGGCATTGGACAGCTTGGAAATCATTTCACAAATTCTACTATCCGAAATACCCAACTTACCGCAATTTTCAACGATCAACTGATATGCTTTGGAAAATAGAACATCTCCCGCTAGGATTGCTAGTGGTAATCCATATGACTTGTGAACGGTGGGGACACTGTGCCTCACATCGTCATTATCCATAATGTCGTCATGAACGAGGGAAAAGTTATGGACCATCTCGACCGAAGCTGCTGCTGGTAGAGCCTTGATTTTTGTTCCTCCAAACATCTCACATGCTTTCACAACCATAAACGGTCTCAGTCTCTTGCCACCGCTACTAATATAATGAGCCGAAGCAGAGTAAAGTTCTGAAGGACTGCCCTTTAATCTCTCCAACATATATCTATTCATATCCGATGCAGCAGATTCCATTTCTTCATCGATATCCGGAATATTCAATATTCATTCGCCTCAGATCGCAATTCTCCTGTCAAGATATACTTAGTGCTTTTGAGAGTCTTTAAATCTCCTGCTCCTACCAGAAACATAGTGCTCTTTAGCTCGGCAATTATAGAGTCCGCAAATTGATACAAGCACTCTTTTGATTGAACTGCGTTTACGAGGAACGGATATGCCATCGCACACATATCAGCTCCTATTGCTAAACACTTTGCAATTTCCAACCCATTGCGGATGCCGCCCGAGGCTATCAAGGGCAATTTCGTCAGCGCCCTCCTCACAACTATAATGCTCAATGCCGTAGGTATTCCCCAGTCCCAAAACAGGTCTCCAAGCTGTGTTTTCAGCTTTTCACTAGCGCTTTCCGCACGCACTTTCTCAACTCCAGCCCAACTGGTACCTCCTGCACCGGCAACATTTATCGCAGAAACGCCGACTTCAAACAGTTTTAACGCTGCCTCTCTGGAAATCCCTGCACCAACTTCTTTTGCCATTACTGGAACACCTACAACTTTGACTAGGTCGGATATGCATTTAAGTACTCCAGAGTATCTTGGTTCTCCTTCAGGTTGTACTAACTCCTGCAGTGGATTGAGGTGAATCACTAACGCATCGGCACTTATCATATCTATCAATTTTTTCACCTTGTCAATTGAAAGGCCACTTGAAAGTTGTGCACCTCCAATGTTAGCTATGAGAAAAGCGTTTGGCGCCTTTTTTCTCGCTATAGTGTAACTGTCTGCAAGTTTTTCGCTTACCAAACCAGCTCTTTGAGATCCTACACCCATTGGAAGTGAGTAGGCCTCAGCCAACTCCGCAAGTCTACCATTTATCAGCAAGGCCTTTTCTGTCCCCCCTGTCATAGAATCGATGATCAGGGGCGCAGAAAAACGACGTCCTAGGAATATTGAAGTTGTATTAATGTCACTTAAGTTTAGCTCAGGAATGGCATCATGTACTAATTTTACATATTCAAGGAAAGTAGATGTGGTTTTTGCCTGGACGTCACGGTTAAGGGGGATATCAATACCCTCCTGCTTCCTTTTCATAATATCAAGGGCCTCACCGTCAACCCTTACAGGGTCTGTCAATTCCTAAGTCCTCCCCTTCGGTGGAATCGCTGGAATCATGGTCCCATATACCTCAAGTCCACTGAGAATATCAAAAACACGTTCTGCGTTTAGTCCATTCACAATATTAACGTCGATGCCCAGTCTGGCAATTTCAAAAGCCTCTGAAATTTTTCTGCCCATGCCTCCAGTAGCATCAATAGGAGTATCCGTTACATTGATTTGATTGATAGGGAAATTCAGTACCTTGACCAACTTCTTATTTGCCATATCTTCGTAGATACCATCTACATTTACGGTGAATATTACTCTTGATGGCATGAGGTGTGTAGCGATTCGCGTCATCAGAGTATCACCTGATATAATTGAAAATCTGCCTTCACTGACGTGTACTACGTCGCCAAAAATGACCGGCACGATGCCACGCCGAGTGAATTCAGCTAGCTCATTAATCTTGGTAACATTTACCTTCCCGTCTGCAAAAAGGGATATTGGGGAAATTCCATAAGGTGCAATCCCTGCGTCCGACATCGATTTAACAACAATCTGATTCAGATTCACCATTGATTCATGTACCACCGAAATTCCACGAGAATCATACAATTCGGGCTTAGTATGCATATCATATTTCACTGACCAATAATGACCAAATGAACCTCCACCGTGAACTATGATTAGCGAATCGCTAAGTTTTGCGAGAACGTGTGAAAGCCTCTCCATTGCCTGAATATTTGGGGTAAGCGCTCGATCCTTTATCGTAATCACGGAGCCTCCGAGCTTTATAAGCAATGTTCGAGTCATGATCTAGAGTGGCATAATTTCCATTACTGATTTAAAGCTTTAATCTATTATTAATCCCTTATTTGCTATCTCGATTGATTCTGAACACAAATCCAACCCTTCTATGGCCGCGTTTAGTACAGGGATTGTCTCTGGTCTAGCTAACACAAGAATGCTGCCCCCTCCGCCAGCACCTGTAATTTTTGCGCCTAGAGATCCACATCTGACGCAAATTCCGATAATCTTTTCAATTTCGCTATTGGAAACTCCAATCTCTCTTAGCAATTTGTGATTCTCAGTCATCAGCAGACCAATTTCTTCTAAAGAACCTTTTGCAATAGCCTTTATTCCACTTGAACAAATAGCAGTTGCCTCATTCATTAAGGCGTTGAAGCGCTTTGACTTGTTGCCCCTAAATCGCCTCACGTGCGACACTAACTCCGAAGTTTCATGCCTTCTATGAGTATTAATCAAAAAAAGCGGTAAGGGTTGGTTCTCAATTGTTCTAGTTCGAGTAGGGCCGGCAAAATGAACAAGACCACCATAGGTTGAGACGTAGCAATCGACACCCGATGATTTGTTATGTATCATTTGTTCACCATCAAGTGCTTTTTCGTATATCCACTGTCTGTCAATTGAAGATATTTCTTTGCTGGAGGAGTGCCTAATAATCGATTTCAATATACCAGCCAACGTAACGCAAGAAGCTGCTGAACTGCCAAGGCCTACACCCACGGCTAATTCTGACTTGATAAAAATTTTTATCCCAATTTCCGGCGCATATTCTCCGAGGATGTTCTTGCAAAAGATAGTGAGTGGCTCGAGCAACTCAGTGTTGGAACGCACATCTATCGTCGCGGCGGCGTCACGTGCGGTTTGTGGATTGTAATTCCTTTCAAGACTCGAAGCAATCTGAACTCCCAAATTCTTTATGAAATCTGCTCTTCCAAAACAACGTCTATTTATGGCTGCTACGATAGCCTGGTTATTGTAAACTACAAAATGCTCTCCAAAAATAATGACTTTGCCAGGGGCAGAAGCACCTACTTGAGGTTTATAGCCGACATCCATGAAAGTTAATTCATTCGAATAATATTGATGAGTATCCCACGACTGAAGATTTGTCCCCTGTTACGTCGCCGCTGGTGGCATACCTGAGTAGCTCCCCTCGCGTAGCTCCGAGATTTCTTGCCGCAACCATTATCGTCGCGATAGCACCATACCCGCAAGCAGACACATCGTATTGGCGTAGAGCGGAGTAAAAGGCGCTGATATCAAGTGAAAGAATTGACCTGATAAGCTGCGAGTCCTTTCGATGCGCTTCGGAATTTGATTCATAATGGGTAAAATCAGATGACGCAATTAACATAAACCCCTCTCCTTTAGAGACCCACTCTTTTACAGTATCTGAGATGGCAGATCCAACCTCAAGGGCCACATATTCATCTTGATTCGTCAAGATAATTGGAACTATTCTAAATTTCTCTGAACTGTACAACAAGAAGGGAATCTGAACCTCCAGACAATGATCTCTGCTGTGCGCAAACTCATCTATTTCCATCGACATTGCTCTAGATGCGATGTCTTTTGCCACTTGTGGATTTACAACTACGTCGCCTATCGGTGATTCCCAAATTCCATCCATTGTGGTGGCTACGGAAGAGCCCAGCCCGTAATGATTGGGACCGACAAGTATAACGTTGTTAAACTTAGATGATGAAATGCTGTAATAGCCGTTGGCTGCCACGCTCCCAGAGTACGGATACCCTGCGTGCGGAGAAACTATTCCATAGATTTTTCTGACCTGGTCTGATGGTGGCAAACGCCCGGGGCCGAATATTTTATCCGTAAAACACCCCTTCAATTCGCCGACAAGTTGCTCTTTATCAGATGAATAGAAGATACCCGAAACGGAGGGTTTTCTTCTATAAGCACTCAACTCAATTCCTCGACTAATTTGGTCTCAAAGTCCTCAATGGGTATTTTCATTTCGCTGTCGTTCTTTATGACTCCTTGCTTTTTCAGTACCTCTCTCGCAAGCAACCAGTACACTGTCGCGAGCGCTTTACGGCCCCTGTTATTGGCAGGTATAACTAAATCGACCTTCGACGTCACATTGTCGCTGTTGCAGATCGCAATTACAGGGACTCCAGCCCTGGTAGCCTCCAGTACCGCTTGCTGATCTGCTTGAGGGTCTGTCACAATGACTACTTGTGGTTCCATGTATTTGGGTAGTGCTGGATTGGTAAAGGTGCCTGGCATAAATCTCCCTAGGATGTATTTTGCATGAGTTAGATTGCAGAATTTTTCAACAGGAGTTTTTCCATACTCCCTTGCAGAAGTAACGGCAACTTTTGAAATATCTGCTCGGCTTATGAACTTGGCGGCGATATCAATGCGTGAGAGGGTCTTGCTAATATCGAGAATATATAGGCCCTCTGGGTTCGCCCTAATTATAAAGGGCATCATATATTTTGTTTTCACTGGTGTCCCAACCCTTATACCTGTTGAAAGTATCATCTTTTCCAGGTTATCTTGCTCGGGAACGTAATTTGCCTCTGAGGTTGAAGAATCATCAGAAGCCGATGGCTCAACATTTATGTCGGAATCCTTCAAAGATCCCGTACTTTCAGCAGAATTCAAATCATCTGATAAAGTAAGGTTATTGCTTTCGTTGTCACTGGACATTTTAGGTTGAGCAGATTTCAGCCATGCCTTCTATTAAACCATACTCTCTGATCCTTATCAGTTCATTTAACTTTGCTAGTCTTTCGCCACCCAAAACTCCGGTTTTTATCATTTTAGATCCAGTGGCTATTGATATATGAGCAATATGTGAATCGGTAGTTTCCCCTGATCTATGAGAGGTAATAATTGTAACTCCCTCGCTTCTACAACCGTTCGCAAACTGGAGTGCATCGTACAGCGATCCAGCCTGATTTACTTTAAGTATCGCCCCAGAACAAGCTCTATGCTTGGAAGCAATCGCTAACCTCGAAACATTAGTGACCAGCATGTCGTCACCCGTGACTAAACATCCGGAATTTGCACTGGTAAGAAGCGACATTCCAGAAAAATCATCCTCATTAACCGGATCTTCTACATATAAAAGTTTGAAACTTTTAATTAGGTTATTAACATAGTCAATCTGTTCTTCAGAACTAAGAGCCTTCCCTTTTCTACTGTAATTGTATTTTTTAACTTTGTTATCCCACAAGGATGAACTAGCAAAGTCGATGCCCATCGCTACATCTTGGCCCAATTTGAACCCCGCATTCTCAATGGCTCTTTCTGTAATTTGTAAGGCTTCATCATTGGTTACATTGGGTGCCCATGCTCCTTCATCGCCTCTGCCATATGTAAAATTGGTATCATAGCTCTCGATAATATTTCTAACTTCTTTGTGGACCTTGAAATTTGTTTTCAGCGCCTCAACAATGTTATCAGCCCCTATCGGAAGGACCAATACTTCTTGAATGTCGGGTGTTCCTGGTCCAGCATGAGCTCCTCCACCTAATACGTTTCCTAGCGGAAAAGGAAATCTGTGCGGGCCGTTTTTGTTCAGCAATTTGAACAACGGAATATTCGCGGCATTTGCAGCCGAATCAACCGAGGCAATGCTCAGGGCATAAGCGACAGATCCTCCTAATCTAGAGTAATTAGGGGTTGGATCGACATCCTTCATAATGCTATGTAATGCTTCGGGATCATCTGCCTTAACCCCGACAAACCTTAATTTGTTTTCCTCAAAAAATTCGATGGCGCGTTCAGGGGAATTCATGGGAAATGATCGGCATTCCAGTGTTCCAACACTTGCGCCTGATGGAGCAGCAGCTCTGCCCAAGTGCTTCCCATCAGTGATAACATCTATCTCAATGGTTTCATTCCCCCTACTGTTAAAGATTATACGTGAATATAGGTCAGTTATAGTAGCCATTGAATAATGAGATTTTCACTAATCTATTTCAGCCTGAATCTCGGACATTCTTCGCCTCAAAGCTTCGTAGTATGGGATCACCTGGTCGATTGTTTCAACGGTAGAAACAAATATTCTACGACAGCAGTATCGATTTATTCCTAACGAATCCATTATCTTCGCTGGATCTTCTCCAGATTTGGCCCTTGATACATATTCCAAATACTTATCCGCAACTAGGGTACCACAAGTAAAACAACGAACAGGAACAAGCATTTACCTAGTATCGTTGGGCCGATAATAAAAACCATCTGTAGACCAAGAATAATCTGATCAAGTTAGGAAGAAGGATGCCATAGCAGCTCGATTTGAATCCTTCAAACCGTTATATTCAAATTACTCTGGACTATCGAAATTTATTGAGCGGGAGTCGCCCAGCTTGGCCAAAGGCGTAAGATTGAGGTTCTTATCCCTCAGGGGTTCGTGGGTTCAAATCCCATCTCCCGCACTGTTTTTTCATCGCCACATTATGCGTCAGGATACGTTCATAAAGTTCGAAAAAAGGATCCCAAAAAATTCCGACCTTGGACTGCGGGTGCCATAATCTTTTTCGAGTTCAAGTGAGCCGGGACCAAGGACTTCTAAATTTGAAAGAAGACGGAATAATGAAATGACAAATCACTACTTCAGCCTTTACTGTCTTAACTACAGACACATTATCGTGATAAATCATCGGACTGAAATGAATGTAGGCTAAGGAAGGCCTTGGCCACTGAGAGGTAGCTACTAGATAATCTCCTATTATAGTAACCTGAATTTATGTTCCCCTGGGCCGTACTAAACTATGGAATCTCTTACTTAAACACAAAAATATACGATTTCGGCAATGAATAAATCAACAAGAATTCCCGAACTCTTTCATGACCTGTTCGCTATGCCCTAATGGCTTGACGCGGTAAAAAGCCTTGATTAGCTTTCCGTCCTTTCCAATCAAGAACGTTGATCTGCTGACGCCTAAGTATTCTTTTCCCATGTAATTTTTTGGTCCATAGCTTCCGTACAGCGATGAAATCCTGTGGTCAGCGTCTGAAATGAGCTCGTAGGGGATGTTCATTTGTTCCTTGAACTTGAAGTGTGATTCAATTTCATCTGGACTTACCCCTAGAATGGTAATTCCTCTGCTTTCAAATTTTTCATTGTCTGTCGAGAATTCCTTTGCCTCAATCGTACACCCAGGCGTAAAATCCTTTGGATAGAAATAAAGTATGATGCATCTCTCTCCTCGATAATCGGATAGTTTCATAGATTTCCCGCTTGCAGTTTTGAAGCTAAAATCAGGTGCGAATTCGCCCTCCTCAGGATAGTGTGATTCCATGGATTCCATATCTCCTGTATACCAGTGAATAAGGGGTTGATAATGTAGAATTTAAAGTCTGTGATTTGCTGGTGATTTATTTCTACTTGTTAC
>JAATVR010000309.1 GCA_014523665.1 Nitrososphaerales archaeon TH526 | reverse complement strand
TATTTGCAGATGGATTCTCCATGTCAATTGGAAATTATCTGAGTGAGAAGACTCATAGAGAATATATTCAAAAACAGAGAAAGAAGGAAGAATGGGAGATTGATAATTTAACAGCACAAGAAGAAGGGGAGATAAGAGATATCTACAAGGAAAAAGGGTTTAAGGAAGAGATACTGGAAGAAATAGTCCGAGTTATTACTTCCAAGAAGAAGGTATGGATTGACACTATGATGAAAGAAGAGCTAGGCTTGATTGAAGATAAGAATAAAAGTCCCAGAGACAGTGCAATAACAACTTTTGTATCTTTTAATTTAATTGGCATAATACCATTGGTCCCATTTGTCTTTCTTCATATCTCTGGGTTCAACAGAGTCTGGTCGACTTCTGATGCCTTTGTGTATTCAATAGTATTTACTGCTATAGCATTTTTCTTAATAGGAACAATTAGAGGAAGGGTAGTTAAAAGATCGCTGGTTAGAACGGGATTCAACACTCTGGCAATTGGCGGGATCGCTGCTTCAGTCGCATACCTAGTTGGCTATTTGATAAGTGAATTTGTATAGATAAACTAATGAAGTCCTGAAGAGGGAAAATCAGACATTCATTGCAATTAGGATGTAACAAACTGAGGAGATGACTAAGTGTGTTGCAAAAACACTATTTTCGAAGTAGTATGAATAGTCGCATTACCTTATATTCGGCACGGATATATGATATATCTACGCTTGGTGCAGCTATGTCTGTCACCTCAATTACAGTAGATCAATTTACTCCCGTCGGTGGAATTCTCAATTGTACGTATTACACGGCATCATCTGACTATATCCTGTATAATTAGCAGAACTAATTATAAAGGTACAATTTATAGTTGTAACAAGAGTCAATAATGATGATATCGAAGACAAGGTTGAAAAAGATTAGAAAAATAATGCTCCCGATAGATGGATCGGCGACTTCGATGAAAGCTGCTCGTATTGGTATCAGTCTTTCAAAGAAATTCAGATCGGACTTGATTGGACTGACGGTAATCGATTTGATGTCTCTGCCATATGGATACTTTCTAACTCAGCCTGGGACTCGTTCACACGATAACATGTTAGAAGAAAAAAGAACCGAAGCAAAAAAATGGCTTGATAAAATCGAAAGATCAATGTTAGAGGCGGTGGGTGAACCACAAGTAGGCAAGGTAGAATTTAGATCAGAAATCATCGAAGATCCCTTCTCCAGGGTAGAAAGCGCAATAATTAACTATGCAGAAAGCGAAGGCGTGGATCTCATAGTGATGGGAACAAGGGGCAGATCAAGTTTTAAAAGAATTCTTCTAGGAAGTGTTGCATCAGGCGTATTATCGTATGCTCATTGCCCTGTAATGACCGTACGGTAATTTCTTATTCTATTTTCAACTTCAAATTTGCTTTAGGTTTCATCTTTGGCTGTACATTTGCCATTTAAGCATATTATTCAGCCTTGAATTATTAAAATATTAATTAAATATCCTCAACCCATCTTCTTATTCTACATAGAATATGGGTCGATTATCAAATATGTCCTGATTTGTAGTGATCGGGATATTCATTGTCCCTGGCCTCAAATGGTAGAATCCAGTGCACCACATTGCAAACCCATTATTTTTATGGAACAATACAATAAGATATCATCTTGAGGAGTAAAATAAGGGTCGAACTAATTTACTAACTCACGTAGAAATTAGTGATAACAGTATGAATTCTCACAATGAGAAAGAGGACGATCGACATATAGTTATGAATTATTTTCGTCTCATCGATGAAAAAGATATGCCCAGTCTCTTGAACTTGTTTACCGAAGATTGTACTATTTATGAACCGTTTAGCAGAGATTTTCTGTCCTATGAAGGAAAGGGTAAAAAGCCGCTAAAAGGTAGAAACGAAATTGAATCCTTTTTTCACGTTGTTATGGTGGTATCCGATGGACTAAAACATGAGATAAAATTTGTTCATTCACCAATTGAACATACTAGACAGAATGGTGATTCAGTTATCACTACATCTTCATCAGTTGTATCTGCAGTGGCTACATATTATAGAAACGAGGGAGGGGATAAATTGAAGCAAAAACTTGTCTTTCATATTGTCTCAGAACAAAAACACGACACTCTCGATATGACAACACGTTATGGTAACGATAATGATATTAGTAATGATACAAGAAAAATAGAAAGACTTTATGTGTGCGATTCTAGCTGCTAATTAGTTTGTATAATCACAACTATTGCAGTACTGGCAATTCGAGCGCCTAGAGAAATGTTCAGTTCACAGCTGGTGTTGTATTCTAACTTTTCGTAATTAAACAAGAAATGCAAGTTTTTTCAGACAGGTAACTACTTGAATCACTGGGGTTTCCCAAATAAACTCTAACAAAAAAACACTTTTCCAACCTCCTTTTATATCGCAATTGGTTCTTGTCCTTATATGTACAGAGGGTTTTTCCAAAATTCGTTATTGCGTCCAACCAAATACGAATGGATGGAAAAACCATCCTGTAAATGGATTCATTGCTAATAACAGTAACCATGTCATGGTTAGCTCACAAAGTAGATCTCGTGCAGAGCAGTAACCTTGATGCCAAAGACTGTAAGGGATTGCATAATACGGCAGTATCGTCATCCCTACCAATTTGTCGGTATTAATGGAAGCTTCAGATAACTTTTTCGTCTTCATCGCGTCTTTTTCTTTCTCTATTTGTATGATATTGAGACGTGTCCGAATATTCGTGTTGTCATTAATTAAATTTCCTGTTTCTGAATCTGTGAATATTTTTCTTTGCCTTAGTATCTCAAGCAATAATTGTCTTTTATGTTCGAGATCGCTATCATTTCTTTTAAATTCATCATTATTTACATATCTCCGTTTTGAGGATTTCATCGATTCATTTTGGATAGATCCTTCCAATTCAATTACTTTTCTTTAGGTTTCCTTTTAAGAGGTGTGTTTGCATAGTAATTCAGTGCATTCTTTTGAGTTTTGATACTCCAATAATCCAGTTACTACCAACGTCTAGTATCACCCTCAAGTAGCCCGCTTCCGACATGTATTCTATCTATATGTTTTGATAGCACCGTCTTGTCTTGAAATTTTGATTCGCAATATGGGCATGTAATGTTAACGACGGTCTCTACAGTCTTTCCAGGGCTTGGAGATTCGATTTCAGCTAATACCAAGCTTTCGGCTGGAACATTACCTACGATCGACATTAACGTAACTATACCAATAGGAGATGAATCACCACTCTCACCCTTTCCATTATCATGAGTCTTTGCTTGCCTAGAAACAATTAACCTCCTAATATTCTTCTCTCTCATCAGTTTTATAGTATCTATTACTGTTGCCTGTTCGTCGATTGAGATTACTGGAGAACTCATTACTTCTTTAACCATGGTCTTGTATGGACTCTTATTTTCTGTAATGACTCTATACAATATGTCGCGTTCTGTTACAATGCCAATCGGAAAATTTTGAGTACTTGCATTTTTATTACCTGATCTCGTAACAAATATGGATGATAAGCCTTTATTTTTCATAATACGTACTGAGTCTGAAATTAGCGCACTTTCGTCAATTGTTATGATGTCCTTGTCTACTAAGTCTCCAATTCTTTGATCTCTAGAGGTTGAATACATGGATAATTTCATGTCGTAGCTACTATTAATGGTCTACGTTTTTTTCTATCACAACATAGCTTACATCCACCTCTAGACAATAATTATAGTGCTCTTCGTTTAGCTCAAGCCCAAAATGTGATCTAAGTAGCAATCAAGAATTATCTGCTTATACTGAAATTTGAACGGTATCTAAGGGGAGATAAATGGAATAATTTCCTTGCTCTGTTTAATTTACTGTGGTATAATACTGGAAGTTTGGGCCCTCACCATTTTGAAGGGAATTCCTATTCTGCTCCAAGAAATCCCAACAAATCAAAACCCTCAGAAATTAAACCGCGGTCCTTAATAGTCTTTTTGAAGATTTTGAAAACGACTCTAAGTATGTCCTTCTCAGTTATGATACCTTCCAATCGTCCATCTTTATCAATGATAGGCAGTCTTCTGATGTCTTTTTGTTGCATCAAAACTACTGCATCTTTCAATGAGGCACCTGGCTGAATTGTTATCAACGGCTTACTCATCAGTTCCGAGAGAGGAATATCGCCGAAAATGGAATGCTTGGCAGCGAACCCCACCGTCCTGGCAATATCTCTCTCAGTAACGATCCCGATTGGGATCGGGATTTCTTTCTTCTCGGTCGTACTTCCTGATACATTGTCATCATGATTGGAGCCACCTCCTTCCTTTAAAATAACTATGCTTCCTATATTGTATTCATACATTAATTTCGACGCTTGTTTCATGGTTTGACTTTCAGGTATTGTTATTACGTTTCTAGTCATAAAATCAAATACTGGGACATTTGCTACATCATCTTGTGTCGAAGTCATCAGATTGCACTAATTGATTAATGCTTTTAATAATTTATCTATTTCTGATTCTCTGTTAAATGTACCTAAATCGTTTGAAAAATTCCTTTGCCTCCTTGGAGGTTGAAGAGAAATTTGTACAGTTTTAGCTACCTGATGCGGCCTTAGGATGAGCCATTCTTAGTGTCAGTCCATTAAAATAAGCAATGTTGTTATCTAGGGTGACTGTTAGCAGAATCATAATCCTATCCTTTTCATTTTTGAACCACATTTAGGACATGCTATTTCTCTGTGTTCATTCCCACATTTCATGCAATAGTACCTGACCTGACTTTGGCCATAATCTGTTGAATGAAAGACGTTGGAAAAGATTGATTTATAGAATTCTTTGATCTTTTTGAATTCAAAACCGGTATCCTTGCTTCTTGCATTTTCCAAGTCCAATTTTCTTAAAAGCAGGTTTCTTTTGTACCAACTAAGCGCCAAGAATGCAAGCAATGCTACAGCAAGATCAACGGGAAAGGGCAAGAAAAGCAT
>JAATVR010000025.1 GCA_014523665.1 Nitrososphaerales archaeon TH526 | reverse complement strand
GGGTTAGGTATTCTTGCAATAATTGTCTCAGGAGCAGCATTGTTTTTCCCAGGTTTAACCGTGATTTCACTTGTTATCCTACTTGCTGTGGTGCTAATTTTCGTCGGAATTGAAAAAATCATAAGCGGTATTTTTATCCAGCACAAGTCTAGATGGGCAACAGTTGGTCTAGGAGTTATTGTGATAATTCTTGCTTCGATTGCCTTAGCTTTCCCTGTCTTTGCAACGGGTTTCCTGATAATCCTTATGGCGTTCGCATTAATGTTCGACGGCTTCGCAAGGATTATTCACGGATTCACAGACAAACAGCTTAGAGGATGGTCCAGAGGATTTAGTATTGGTGTAGGCATCCTCGCGGTAGTAATTTCGGTGATGATATTAGTGTCTCCATTATTCTTCGGTGTGTTACTTGCTGGTTTCTTCATAGGAATAGCGTTGATCATAATTGGTATCCAGATGATCGTAGCAGGTTTCTCTGGAAGGGAAACAAGCATAGTACCTACTACGGGCTTCAAAAGATGAACTATTAATAGAGCTCCCAATAAAATCAATTGAGTTGACTGTTTGTGAGATCAATGCGAAGTACAGTGTTTAACCGATCCCAAGTAAAAGGAGATACAGTAAAGTTGCAAGAATTCAATTCGTCATCCCTTTATTTTTGAGATGAACTCAAACAAAATAATTATTTCTTAATTTCAATTTCAAATATCTTCCCAAAATAATCATTTATTAGGCGCTTGATTTTGCTGCATGTTGTTCTTTCAATAGTAATAATAAAAATAGTAGTAGTAGAGAAGTTAGTTCAGTTCGAAATGCCAATTGTAAGTAGGAATACAATTATTAATGGCCACGCAATGCCTTTATAAAATCGATGAAAGAGATGTCAGCCGGGTCCCGATGGCTTAGAATTCTTCAGATTGCAATAGGATCAGCAGCCATTGCTCTTTCAGTAACAGTTATTGCAATACCAAAGCTTGCTCCAGTGACAGCCATGGTTATTTTTGCAATAGTTCTGTTCACTGTTGGGGTTGAGAGAATCGCAAGTGGAATTGGAACAGAATACCTTTCAAGAAGGTCAAGGATGATAAATATTGGGATTGGTGCTGTTGTACTGTTCTTTGCAATTATCACTATTGCGTTCCCTCAAAATAGTATAAAATTCCTTGTTCTAATTGTGGGATTAGCCTTGCTTTTCAACGGTGTTATACGCGTCATAGACGGTGTCAGAAAGTCATTTCCTCGCAAGTCCCAACGAATGTTTCGAATAGCGACAGGAGCGATCTGTATTGTGTTGGCCGGATTCGTACTCACCAACCAACAATTTGGGATATTTGTAGTGGTAGTAGTTATGGTTGTTGCCTTGGTCATTCAAGGAGCGGAGATAATTTACGCCGGAATTAAAGGGGAAAGAACGAAACTTGTAGGTAAAAGATAGAAATGAATATTCAAACATTGCCTATTGCTCAAGTTCAAGAGCAAATAACAGCCTCCTCAAAGTCTTGTACGATGTTCTGAGGGGCCTTATAGACAACTCTGATTATACTTCATTTATGCCCTTTGTTTCCTCTTTCATCATGTCGAAAGTGCCACTCCAGTGTATATACTGGTAGCATTCAGTGCACATATCTTTTTGTTCTGTATGCTCGCAAAAATATGTAACATCGCATTTGGTGTTGCACCTAGCACAATTTTTTTGTGTCAAGTGATGTATCAATCTATATTGTGAGAGCCTAAAATTAAGCATTAACATCTTAACGCATGTCTGGCCATTAAGCCATGACACCTAGAAAGTACTTGCTAATTTTGACTTTTATCGACAACGCCTGTTGTTAACCAAGAACATTTGGATTTACAGCGACGCATCATCAATACTTGTCATATCAATTGCTGCATCCCGATTTCCTAGATCATACATACTCGGACTAATGATTTGCGATCTCTGAACGTATTCTCTGTTCCTCCCTTTCCAAATCCCTCAGAAGGGCTTTTTTGAAATCTATTTTTTATAGTCTAGAACTGCCTCTTCCATTCGGTAGTCGGCAATCCTTTTTTTGTTTTTGCTTCATCTAAACACAACTAGGTATATCTCTCAACGAAACTTCCAGTTGTTCTGCAATCTGTCTATATGTATTTCCTTTTTCAATAAGCTCAACGATTTTTTGGTCAATTTGTTTCCTTTTCTTGTATTTAGCTGGCACCTATATGATACACCTAATATTCATTCATGTCAGATTGAATTAAATAAATTGCTACCAAATCCTACCGATTTGCATTTCAGGTCTCCTGTTTTTTGGCACGACCAAGCACCAGCAAGAGTTAGACTACGATTATGTTACCAAATGCTACCGATTTGGTCTAATTGTGTACATAGTATTTTTTATAATAAATACACATCATGACAAGCTAATTATAAAAATATACATATAAACAAAGGATCAATATGTAGTTTTACAAAAAAACTCGAGTAGTAATTCCCAGCCTATTAGCTGTTAAGCCAAGGAAAACATCTCTTATTCATTTTGTTAGCCCATCAAAGGTAGATACCCAAGTTGGCACTCGAGATGACAGAATGAACAAATTTGAGGGAATTAAACGGCCAATTTAAATGTCAACTGACGAGATCCGCAGTGATCAAACGGATTTCAGTTAGTCCTGCCTAGCCGTAAGATCATGCCGCGGTATGAAAGAACAGTCAATAGTTGGTATAGTGTAAAAGATCAAAAGCTTCTTGTTTCTATAAAGGTACAGACTTTTTCCGCGTTTTCCTAAATTCGCAATGGATTACCGATTTCCGTTGCAAATATCCTCTTGAATATTCTTAGACTCTGGCCAAGCCAATATCGGGAGAAAATTTAACAAATTATCTTGCATCAGTATTAGAAAATATAGAAGAACCGCTACCGGCTGCCTATTTCTTATCCAGGTCGGCTATAGGAGCCAACAAATACGGACAATTAAGTTACAATAAAAAATAACTGGATATGACCAATTGAATATGGCGGATATTCTATGGAGCATCGCACTCTTTGTCATAGGAATGGTCATTTCGACAGTCATAATTTACATTGTAACTAGACTATTTGGTGAAAAAGAAGGAATAAAACACGCCCTCGCTGCCGCTTTTATAGGCTCGGCAGTTTATAGTGTAGTTTACTTCATTTTTGGCCACGACTTCTTGGCTGCTATAATCGGGGGATTTGTATGGTTGCTCGCACTTAAGGCCCTGTATAGTATCGGTTGGATAAAGGCATTCATAATAGCTCTGATTATTTGGATTATTTCTGGATTAGTCGGATTCATCATACCTACCGGGCCTAGTCCGCTATGAATCATATCCATTAGGATGTTCAAGAAGGATTTGAAATCAACTGAATTAAATTATTTGGTAGTACTGAGACTGTTTCATCATCAACAATTGAACTGAGAGAAGTGACATTTTGTACCGCTCATCCAAAGCAGTCTTGCATTAAAGGCATCACAATAGTGCATATCAAATCAGTTCCTTTTTCCCTTAAAGATATCATTTACTGACTCCCCAATGCTACATAGCCGTCCGAATGGTGTAGCTGGTCCGCGTGCATCTGCAGATTTTAGTTTGTCATTATATATTCATTGTTCTGAAGAAAGTGACATACCTAGCATACTAGCCATATACATTACGAGTTTTTCGCAATTGGATGTTGAAGACTACCACGGTGAAAATGCTTTGAATCTCACAAAAAATTCATCAATCAGGTCATCTCCAGTTACTTGTGCAACGCAATCTCATGTTTTAATCTTGTCGAAAGATTCTCAATTTCAATTGGCTTATGGATTAGACATATATCATGGCTGTGCTTATTATTCGGAAACAAGTCCATTAGGATCTCGTAGTACTCATCAAAGGCGGTAATGAAACAAATTGGTGGAGGGATTGCATTTGCATTCGTTGCTAGTTTCTTGATTTCTCTTGTTAATTCCACGCCATTGAGTTCAGGCATCTTTACATCGATCAGTAATAGATCATAGGACATGTGAACAGTTGAATTAAGCTTGTTACCATAAATGGACTTAAAAATTGAAAGTACAGTAAAGGGTTCAGAGTATGCTTCTATCGAAAATCCGCATTCCTCCAGCCCCAGCTTTAACGTTCGGAGTATATCCTTATTGTCATCTACTACCATAACATGGTATTTAGGAATCAAATCGCCGTTTTCACCTTCCTTGATTAGATTTTCTTGGTTTACCGGGTCTGTCATGCTTCAGATATCCGAATTTACTCCATGAAATGAGCCAAAATATGAAGTATCAATTCGCCTATCAATAAATGAAAAAGAAATATTACAAGGGAATCCACGATATGAAAGTTCAGCAATCGTTGCAATCATTGCATCACAGATTAGGCACATAATCAAATTTAAGCGTAGTGAAGAGCAGTGTAAGGCAGATCAAAGATAAGACATTGACCGAAATAGTCAAGATTACAGCTAACGTAAGTAAAAAAGTCTGCATCATGAGCCTACCCAATCAAGGATAGAATGAAGTATATCAGTGGATATTCCAAACTACGATTCCAATTAGCTGTTACCTTTCAGTTTGGATGCAACCTAATTTCCACTTTGGAAAATGTCAGATAACGACCTTCAATAATTGTGATGAAAAATGAAATGCAAAATCATAAACCATTCTAAACAACCCCCCGATTGGTTCCCTCTTCTGCTCAAGATTGATCCTTTAGGTAATAATGAACGAATCAGCAAACCTCCTTTGACGCATTTGCCTAGATCTCTTTAGGTCGATTTCTACAATAATTATTTGCTCTCTAACAGCTGCTCCAGTCTTAATTTTGGGTGTTGCAATATCTGTGCTCTTGTCATACTTGAGGTCCACTATGATACTCCTTCCACCAAATAAATCTCCGCACACGTTAGCAGCGACAACAGGAATTCTATTTTCGAGAGCCCGTACTTGCAAATACAAATGCCATGGATTAATACCCTCTTTTGGTATCTTTGACGGAAAGAAAAGCAAATCTGCACCCTCACGCACTGCAGATCTTGCTATCTCTGGAAACACCAAATCATAGCAAATGGCAACACTGAACTTAAGTTTGCCGATATCAAAGACTTCCATTTTTGAACCTGGGTTTAGAGTCTTCCTTTGAAGACCAAATAAATGAATTTTGAACTGCCTTCCTAGTACACTTCCTGGGGTAACAACTGGACACGACACGTAAGTACCGTCAGAAATTTTTTCTTTGAACGCCCCAGGTATTATTGTACAGTCATATTCCTTAGCTACATCAAGAATAACCCTGAACTCCTTCTCGAAATCCTTAACCACCTTGGTGTACCATAATTCAGGAAGGCAAACTAGATCTATTTTCGAGCCATGTATGTTGGATGCTTTGAGAAAGAGCCTTTTGAAATGTTCTAATATCATCTCATTTCTCGAAGCGGCATCAAGTTTATCATATTGTTGTAATTGGATAAGGCCAATATTGACCACAGCTAGAGATTTGCTTCCTCCGTAATTATTCATTTGCAACGTATGAGGATCAGATTCACTATGACATCTGTCCTCCCGTGAGAAAGGTCTCTTGCGCGAACCTCAAGTATGACAATATGTAAAGTAACTTAAGCGAGAGGTCCCAGCTGAAAAAGAGTCAATGGTACGATACGAGTGATTGGCCTCTCAATATGGCAATTAGCGAAAGTAGTCGAGCTTCGATCCGTTTATGAGCCCTTTAACCCACGAAATTGTTGGAGACGGCAGTAGTATTAATACGGAATTAATTGAAAGTTAAACCCCAAGTCATTAACTTAGCTTGAGGAGACTAGAAATAGAAGAAATGAACTAACTTTGTTCCGCAAACGGTTATTATATCTAGATTGTATATGAACTGACTCACAAAGAATAGGCGTGAGTTTCAGCCCAACCTATGTCCGAGCAATTGGACGGCCAGGGGCAGAAAATCTAGCCGAAACAACCCCTGGTCGCCTACTCAACATTACTTTCATGTTGAGCATGCGTGAGTATGGACATAAACAAGGAAAGACAAAACCTTAGTGTTCTTATCATAAACTTCCCAAGTCGCTTGCCGGAGAATACAGGACACTGAAGGAGCGCGGCCGAACAATTCAAGCTAACAACCTACTTGTGCCTGTTGGCTCCTGGAGGTTACCATATTTATTCAAGGAAAATAGGATAGATAAATCACAAGACCCATGGGTAATAACTGGCTGCAGGTACATACCGGACCTCGGATTGGAGATATGAGGACATTTATAGAGCAGCTACATGATCGGAGGTTGGC
>JAATVR010000308.1 GCA_014523665.1 Nitrososphaerales archaeon TH526 | reverse complement strand
GTTGTTATTCACACTACTTGCAGCAACTATCCCTTTAAGGTAGAAACAGAAGAGGACAAGTTAAAGCTAATTGGATATTTTGGTCAAGTTCGAGCTGGCCTGATTCATCTTCTGAATGATAGTCGCGAAAGAATTGTTCCAGCTATCTCTGAATGGGAGGTAACTGAATGTGATTTCAATAAAGACATCAAGGTGAGTGATTATTTTCACATGACAGCATTGAAAATCAGAATAAAACATCTTGACCACCTTCTCGGCTTATATGTCAAAGCAATGGGGCAGGATACTGTTCTTAGGGTTGAAGAAACCAAGCGCCCTAACATGAGAGCAGCTGACTTTATTATTGATATTCTCAATCCTATGGGAGGACTTCAGTCTGAACTACTTGATCAGAGACGGAAAATTAATGAGATGTACGATATAATCAAGAAGTCGTTAGCACCTCAGAGTTCTACTGATGTTAAGAGAGTGGTCTGAACATGGAAACTAAGAAGCATAAGCATTCAGATGATGAAAAAGATAATCCTCATCAATCTGGTAACGAAGTAATTCACAATGGCAAAGCTGATGAGCGCTCCCAAATTAGAGATACTGATCTGGATTTACAAGACGTCGAAGGGATAGGTCCAACTACCGCAAAGAAGCTAAAGGAGGCAGGCATTACTTCTGTGATGGAGCTTGCAGTGACTACCATAGAACAATTAGCTGTAGATATCAACTGTTCAAAGGATAGTGCTGCTTTGTTTATTATGGCAGCGCAGAAACTGCTTAGAGAATCTAATGTATTAGAAAAGGAATTTGTGACTGCTGACTTTGTCCTTGAAAAAAGGAAATCTATGCTCAGATGTTCTACCGGTTCTAAATCTTTGGATGAGTTGTTGTTAGGAGGAATAGAAACACAAGCTGTTACAGAATTTTACGGAGAATTTGGTTCAGGCAAATCACAGATTTGTCATACTTTATGTGCTATGGCAACTAGACCTATAACTGAAAAAGGCCTTCATGGAAATGTAATTTATATTGACACCGAGGGAACATTCAGGCCTGAAAGGTTGCAACAGATCGCTGTTACAAGAGGGTTTGATGCATTAGAGATACTGAAGAGTACTACCCTATGCAAAGTATACAACAGCTCCCACTTGGGATTGATTGTCAAAGATCTTGGTAGATATATAAGCGAACGCAATACTAAATTAGTAATAATAGATAGTATAATCTCCCTTCACAGGGCAGAGTTTACAGGAAGGGGCACACTTGCGGATAGACAACAAAGGCTTAATTCTATTTTGCACAAACTTGTTAGGATTGCAGAAATATACAATGTTGCTGTAGTTATCACAAACCAAGTGCTATCATCCCCTGATACATTCTTTGGAGATCCAACTAAAGCAGCTGGTGGGAATGTTATAGGCCATACCTCTACATATAGAATATACCTTAGAAAATCAGGTGAGAATAGGATAGCGAAGATGGTTGACTCTCCGTATCATCCTTATTCTGATACTCGATTTACTATCAACCAGAAAGGCATAGATGATCTAGAAGAAGGCACAAGAAGAGAGAAGGAACTAGAAGGAGGCTCAGACTAATACTTTGTCAAATGATTGTGAATCTGAAATAGAAGAGTTGATGAATCCTAAGGATGAACTTAAGAAGAAAATTGTAGCTGTTGCAGTTACCGTTAGAAAATGGAACGCTGAGACGGCAAAAGTTCGAAAGACAGTCAAAACGCAGCTTGATGAAATATTAGACTTAGGTTTGAATAAATATAGAATGCAAACGACTGACTTGAGGGATCTGGCATATAAAATTTTTAAATATTATGGTATTAGTGACAGCTGGTTCAGAAAGCTGCTTCCTGAAGAATTAAAGAATACTACAAAAACACGTCTCAGCTATCTGCAAAAACATGAAATTGAGAAAGAACGACAACGACTGTTACAACAGCAGGCATCAGTATCCCGGCAAGAATCAGAGAATAGAGAATATAGTCATTCTAATGGCTATGGGACAGGATCAGCATCATATCAATCAGAAGAGCCAGAAATTACACCATCTTCAATACTATCTAATGAATCAACTGAAGTACAAAACGAACCGAGTGAGGCTTACAGGAAGATTGAAAAACTAGAAACAGAAGTACGGCGACTATCAATGCAATTTGTTGCTAAGGCCAATCTTCAAGGGTTAACCAAGACATTACCTTTGATTGCCCATATCGATCCTGTGAAAAAGGAGATTACATGGATTCGATTTGAAAAGGGTTCTGGTATTTAAAGGATGATGTGCTCCTTGGAGCTCATCACAATTTAAATAGTTGGTCCTATGACTCAGACATCTAATACAAAGCGGTCAGAGCCTAGGGATCCAGCTCATTTGGTAGGATCTACTACCGTTAAAAAAGTACACATAAACAAAGAATATGCAAACCTGGTGCCACCCATGACTAAGGAAGTATTCGAGTCCTTGATGAGCTCTATACGCGAAAGCGGTCAGCATGAGCCAATAACCGTCAATGATAAAGGTGAAGTCTTGGATGGACATAATCGACTAAAAGTTTGCGAGAAGCTCAAATTAGAACCTCTGTTCGAAGTCAAGGAATTTGAAAATCTATCACAAGAAAAGCTGTACATTATAGACGTTAACTTACAAAGAAGACAGCTAACAGATGCACAACGAGTTCAACTTAGCTTGAAGAAGAAGCCAATACTTTAGGAGTCGGCAAAGAAGAACAGTCAAACAAATCTAAGGAGAGGTAGTAGTAATACTGAATATCCATCGAATGTGCAAATTTGCACACTCGGAAGAGTTAATGAAAAAATAGCAAAGGATTCAGGTGTATCAGCAAGACAGGTCAGTAAGATGGAGATAATACTAGAAAAAGCTGATCCGAAGCTAAGAGACAAAGTATTGAATGGTACGACAAGCATAGACAAAGCCTATAAGCAGATCATCAATGAAGAAAGACGCTTGAAGCTAATAACACAAACTAAACTATCCTGTACTGCTGCAGCTGAAAATAATTTCTCCGCTTCTAGTCGAATAAAATTATTGCAAGGGGATATGAGAAAGTTAGCTTACGACGCTGAGCTAATCCCGGATAATTCGATAGACCTCATTTTTACTGATCCACTGTACCATAGAGAATATCTGCCATTATTTGTGAACCTAGCCGAAGTAGCTGATAGAGTCCTTAAAGATGGAGGTTCCTTAGTGACATACATTGGTCAGTACGCCTTACCTGAAATTCTAGATTTTCTCCGTCAG
>JAATVR010000307.1 GCA_014523665.1 Nitrososphaerales archaeon TH526 | reverse complement strand
GTAGCATGAATAGCATGGAACATGGTGATGCGTAAAGACTCTGTCCATTTTCTTAAAGCCGGTAACTTTTCTTCCCACCTTGACTATCTCACCGACTGGTTCATGGCCCAACTTGGTCGAACCCATCCCATATGATATGGTGGTTTTCTCCAGGTCAGACCCGCATAAGCCACATACTTTCATTCGGACGACAATTTCATCTTCCTTTGGGTATGGAGTTGGAACATCCTTTACGATCACCCCATCAGGAGAAGCGACAAATACTGCCTTCATGAAAAATCACAATCTTTGCTGATTGTGAGCAGTACTCTGAATGTAGCGGTCTGATAGGTGGACATCAAGCCTTCCGTCCTGAATATCTTTTGGGCTTTCTAGTAAAGATTGCTTTACAACCCTCACAACAGAAAAAGTATTCTTTGCCACGATAATTCAATGGGATTGCTAGTTCTTGTGATAACTCTATCCCACACACAGGATCCAGAGGCAAGAATTGTTATAGACCTAGGTTTGTTATTTATTCTTTTTTTCTCTTGTCAGTTGATTCACTGGGTCTATTGTCAGTTAGTACTAAACTAGCATTCTTATTAGACATAACCATAGCAAAAAGTCTAAGATAATTTACAAACTATTTCATATTCAGCAATTCGAAGATACATCTAGTTCCTAATGGCATTTCCTTCGATACAAATAATTTGTGAAAAATGTGGGGGTAGAATTAATAGAATCATCAACGTGAAGTCTGTCAAAGATATATTAAGACCCTTCAATGGAAGATGCAATTCATGCGGAGTTAGCTTGAACCCGTCTGATTTTGACTTGCATATGGAAAAGGCTTAAGGCTAATAAGATTTTTTACTTTGAAAAATTAATTATCAGTTGAGTCCCGATCCCGTCCTAAACACCTTCGAATCTCGCAAGGCTAGAAGCATAGCATTTAACTTCTGCTCTGTTTCGTTCCACTCAGAGGGAGGATATGATTCCATAACAATTCCTGCGCCTGCTTGCGAATACGCCTGTCCTCCTCGGATAAAAAGCGATCGGAGTATAATTGCAAAATCACAGGATCCGTTCGAAGAAAAATATCCTAAGGCACCGGCGTAAGGACCTCTTCGCGAAGGCTCCAATCCGTCTATAATTTCCATTGCCCGTATTTTCGGTGCACCCGATACTGTCCCAGCTGGGAAAAGAGCCTTGAAGGCATCAAATTGATCATATGAATATCTTAGTGAGCCTGACACATGAGTCACCATATGTTGAACGTGACTAAACCTTCTTACGGCCATCAAATCTTTAACATTTACAGACCCATATTCGCTAACTCTACCCACATCGTTTCTAGCCAAATCGACTAACATTGTATGTTCGGCGATTTCCTTCTTGTCATTGACGAGTTCCCTCATGAGCCTTTCGTTTATTTCAGGTTCAGTAACAACAGGTCTGGTACCAGCAATAGGATACGTCTCCAGGTAGCCATTTGATACGCGCAATAGCATCTCTGGACTGGACCCAATAATTTGGAGTCTACGACTGATTTTTAGAAAATACATATAAGGAGATGGGTTTATCCTTCTTAAACTTTCGTAAACGCATAACGGATCGCCCTTAACACTGAACCGCAGACTTCGAGATAGAACAGCCTGGAAAATATCTCCGCGGTAGATGAATTCCTTTGCCTTTTTCACCATATCTATATATTGATTTCTTGAAACATTATTGATAGGCGAAGAGAAATTAAATGGTTCCCCAGTATCCTCCTCGTCATGACCCTTAAGAAACCTGGATACTTGAGGTGAACGTGAGGCTCTCCCTTGATAGAAGTAATAGACCTTGCTTGCTGAATGATCTACTATGATCCCGTCTGTGTAAATGCCGAAATCAAGCATTGGAAATGTGTCCGAAAGGGATTTCTTTTTCTTACATTTTAACTTCAGATTTTCCCAGGAATTGACTGCATCATACGAGACATATCCGACTGCCCCGCCAACGTACCGGAAGCGCTGATCCTCTACACGTGGGAGAATGGTCTTGATGGGCGATAGAGCGTCATCTGTTTTATCATATCGTGTTGTTTCATCGTCATCACTTATTGTAATCCTATCATTTTCAATTGTGACTTTGCCCAATGGATCGAAGCCAATAATAGAGATTTCCGATAATTCTTTGGGTCCTTGTAAGGATTCTAACAGGAAAGCGGTATCAAAAATCTTGTATATTCTCTTAAATATTTCGAATTGATCGGCGGGCACGTCAAGCCTGACAAAATGAAGATCTGCTTTCCTCTTTGAATGCAAAATTTGCTTTATGTAGAATGCAGACCATATTTATTTTCAATGGGGTTCAAATTCACGAGTTCGAAGAGGTTAAACTTATTTTCAGTAGCTATTGGTTTTCTAACAATAATGCGAGCCTGAATTCAATAACCTTCTGTAGGTAAACCCAACTAAAAGAGAATCCACCCAGACATAATGACCTGCATGTTAGGTAGCTACTTCCTTCTATTTCTTCTCTTAGTACTTTTTCCAGCGTTCTTTGAGGGAGGAACCCTGTGACTTTGAAGATTTTCAAATTCGCCTAATCCATGTGCGTATCTCTCCCAATAATTTGATTGACCAAAGAGTTCATCCAATTGTGCAGAAGCACTAAAGGATATCTTGTTGAGGGTGAGATGGAGTGTTTCATGACTTAACAAAGAGCTAGCTATTTCAGCAATTCGCCCGTCTGAATTGAATTCCTTCCATGATCTATAATTGCCGATAAACGCCCGTGATCTTCCGTAATAAGGAACGAACATCAGTCCTCTTCTCCCTGATAGCCCTTTCAATTTAAGATCCAGCACCATCTCATCTAACACGAGCACCATATCTCTGCACCAATTCCTAGATTAATGTATCTTGAGAAAAATTGGAAACTGTAAATGTGCTTAATGAATAATCCTTTGTCCTTCGCGCAACTATTGTAATGATTTGTAAAGATGTACAAGTGCAAAGCCAATTTGCAAAGGTTTTTTTAGCATTATTTTTACAAACAGATCCAAGAAAATTTACAACCAGAATGCCAATCTTCATATCTAGATTGCCTAATCATATGTCGCACGTAACAGATGACAATTTCAGCCATCCGCAACAAGAATTCAATATTGAAAAAGTACCGTGGGCTTACTTCGAGCAAATTCGCATTGTCTGCAGTGGAAGCAGCTATAGCAGCGGTTGAACCAGTGAAATTGATATCAAAGGCTGTTAGAAGGAGTCAAGGTAGATTGATAGTGTCGGACATCAGGACCAAGGTATTAACATATGATTTATCTAAATATGACAAGGTCTATATAGTTGGTGCTGGGAAGGCCTCCGTGCCCATGGCATTGGGCCTTATAAAAGTGCTCCAACAAAGCAGAACTAAGACCTTACAAGTTTCGGGATCAATTATCACCCCCTATGGGACTTCAAAAAAGATCCATGAAATCGATGTGATTGAAGCTGGGCATCCTTTGCCTGACTCAAACGGCATTAAGGGTACCAAAAGAATTGTTTGTATACTTCGGCAGGCTAAACGCTCTGACCTAGTTTTTGTATTACTATCCGGAGGAGGATCTGCTCTTTTGACTCTTCCGATGAGAGGGATTACGTTGGCTGATAAGAGATATGTTACGCAATCATTGTTAGCCTCAGGGGCCGCAATCCAAGATATGAACGTGGTCCGACTGCACCTCTCCCAGGTAAAAGGGGGAAAGTTGACCCGATTTTCACCGTCGTCAACTACTTTTTTGACTCTGGTAATTTCCGACGTAATCGGTGACGGAATCCAGACGATTGCCTCGGGTCCAACATATCCTAATTATACTTCATTCAGCGATGCAAAGAGAATATTATCAAAATATGATATTTGGAATGTTGAAAACGCACACCTAAAGAGAATTAGGAAGGTTATCACAAATGGGATCGGAATTGAGGAGGATGACCGTCAAAAAACATTCGAATATCATAGAAAAACGGAATACGCCATAATTGGGAACAATGCGACGGCTTGCAATGCAGCGTCTCAATATTTAAGGGCAAAAAAAATAGATACACTGGTACTGGGTTCTCATTTTAACGGAGACGTAGCAGAACACGGGAAATGGCTTTCCCTGTTGGCGAATGGGATGAAATCATTGTCTTTCCCATTCGCAATCGTCCTTGGGGGAGAAACTACTGTCCGGCTAAATAAGCAAGAAAAAAATGGGATAGGTGGTCGGAACCAGGAAGCAGCATTACACGCTCTATTATCGCTTGAAACTTCATTTGGTCAAGATGTCTCGATTTGCTGTGTAGGAACGGATGGAATAGATGGTAATTCAACGGCAGCCGGGGCACTGGTTACCGGCACGATGGTGAAGCAAGATAGAATGAACACAAAGGAAGAATTAAGAAAGTATCTAACGAATCATGACAGCAGTACCGCTTTCAAGATGTTGGGTTCCCAAATAATAACCGGGAAGACGTTGACCAATGTAAATGACGTCAATGTTATATGTAGGCTCAGAAGTGGAAGAAGTTAGGCATTGTCAAGGTTTTATAAATCCAATTTGAGTGATACATCTTGTGTTTCCGAGATTCTGACTTTTTGGCCCCTAGTTGTTATTAATATCAGCAAACCATCTGAATCTATATCGCTGGCCAACCCATCCAATTGAACTCCATCTACCATCACCTTAATCCACTTTCCCATCATAGGACAACGTGATTTCCAGCGCTTCGTGACCGATTCCCAATTCTCTGACTGGATCTGATCATGGTAGTCACGGAAGTGAGCGAGAACGGAGGCCAAAAATGATTCTAGGGTAATCGATGTTGGACCTATGTGTTCAATCAATGAAGTTGTCCCTTTCATCCCTTTTGGCCTCGAATTCAGATTTATGCCTGCTCCTACAACACAGTATTCCAGATCCTCCCCACGAACGGCAGAGCTTATCAGAATACCGGCCACTTTTTTTCTCTTGATAAGAACGTCATTGGGCCACTTGATGAATGCCTCCAAATTGTAGTCGTCTGCAATGGTTTCACACACTGCTAGTGACATTGCATAAGACAGAAAGATGCTGGAACTAGGCTTTATGTCCGACTTCGTTATTACTGAGAACCACAATCCTCCAGGTGGTGACATCCATCTCTTACCATTTCTACCGCGTCCAAATAATTGTGATTCTGATATGATGACCATGCCATGACAATAGGGGTCTATTTCGGCAACAGAGATAGCATAGTCCTGCGTTGATGATATTTCCTTAAAACTCACAATTTCTTTACCGAAAATGCACCCTCTAATGGCAACCTTTAAGTGAGTCAGGTCAAAATTCATGGATGTCTATACTCGTAATTATAGTGATATTGAGATCACTATTTTATATTTGTGAGAGCTAGCGATAAGAATGAAGGGCTTGGTGATAATATTAAAGAGATGGAACTTAGAAATCCATTTTATGCTTGGTCAAGGGTACTAAGGTTAAGGTTTGTATTATCATCGGTTATCGCAGTTCTTCTAGGGGTATCAATAGTTTATTATGAGACTACTCAAATTAACATCTCGTTTACTATACTTATCCTTGCAGGCGTAGTGTTTTTACATATTAGCATTGACTTATTGAATGATTATTGGGACTACGTAAAAGGGATAGATAAAATCACAAAACGAACAAAATTTAGCGGGGGTACAGGAGTATTGCCCAGTGGTCTTCTTAAAGCGAAGCACGTTTACGTTGTTGGCTTATTGTTCCTCGTTATGGGATCTCTTATAGGGATTTATTTCATTGTTTTGAGAGGTCCAATAGTGGGGGTAATTCTAGGAATAGCTGTCTTTTCAGTTTACACCTATTCAAATAGATTAGTTTACCATGGACTTGGCGAAACTTTTGTTGCCATTAAAGGCGCTCTTATCGTGTTTGGTACATATTACGTCCTGACAAATTCACTTGAATTTATTCCTCTATATAACGGGATAATATTGGGATTACTTTCAGGCTGTGTCTTGTTCGTTACATCTATCCCAGACTTTGATGCAGATAAATTAAGAGGAAGAAAAACACTTGCAATTAGCCTTGGTAAAGTGCGGGCACTAAAATTGTATCCTGTTCTTCTTGTTTCACCGTATGTGTTGATCATTCTAGGGATTATATTAAATCTGATTGTGATCTACTCATTAATTTGCTTCATTTCAATTCCCTACTTATTTAAAGCAATAAAAGGAATGAAGAAGTCAACTCCTGAGGGGTTGTTGGATACTATGGGATCGACTCTGGTTCTTGCTCGGATTACTGGGGCAATGATGGTCATTAGCTATCTAGTAGCTGCTCAGCCGATCTCAAACCTCATAAACTTGTGAGAGTTGGCTCCACATGGCTGGTTCAAACAATTGGAGGCCTCGAGAATATATTTTTTGGGTCTGTGTGATACTCTACGGCCAACGCTGGGTCCTTCTGTCTACCGGTTAGCACCCCTACGACAATATCGTCATTTTTTATCACCTCTCGTTCTCTTAATACTTTGATGCCTGCAGGGACTGCACCAGATGCCATTTCACAGTCAAATCCATTCAAACCAACTACTGCCATGCCATGACTCATCTCCCCGTCATCCACTTGGGCTACTATTCCATCTGTAAATTCTATAGCTCGAAGCGCTTTTGCGATATTTGCAGGTTTTCCAATTTGTATTGCGGTAGCTCTCGTCTTGGGCAATATCGCGTTACTGTCCTTGAAATCATAGTATCTGTCCAACAGATTAGTATTGAAATTTCCACCATTCCAGACAAGTTTTTGACCTTCAAATTCACCATTCACTAGTTCATAGAACGTATTTGCACCTGTTGAGTTCACAATGACTAACCGAGGAACTTTCTTAATCCACCCCCAATCATACAACTCCATTAGGCACTTTCCACAACTAGCAGTATTTCCTAATGCTCCACCTGGATAGACAAGCCAGTCAGGAGGGTTCCAGTCAAGGTTCTCTAAGATCCTATATACTATTGTTTTTTGTCCTTCCAATCTAAAGGGATTCACAGAATTCACTGTGTATCCATTCTGGAGATTTACCTTTGCCAGCGATTGGTTAAGAGCATCATCAAAGTTTCCATTCACCTGAATTACTTGAGCACCAAATTGGAAAGCCTGCCCTAATTTTCCGGCAGCTATTTCTCCCTTTGGAATATAAACTTCACATCTCATATTTTCGTTAGCAGCATACATGGCTGCCGAGGCTGAAGTATTTCCGGTAGATGCGCAGATAATCTTGTGCACGCCTGTAGCTTTCGCATGCGTTATTGCTGTCGACATGCCATTGTCCTTAAATGATCCGCTTGGATTGTATCCTTCTGGCTGTAGCAAGAGGCAGTCCTGTTTCAAACCGACGTAGTCTGCAACTTTGCTCATCCTGTATGGTTTTGAGAGTCTTCCTTCTGCTCCGTCGAGAGATACAAGTATTTTTGCGCACTCATTCAAGTCTTCTGTGTCAATTCCGAGAAAGTTAATCAGATCGCGAAAACGCCATACCCCGCTTTCATTGTATATGTTTCCACCATGATTCCTCCGTGAATAGAATATTTCTATTAGTTCCTTTTCCGGTTTGTCAAGGTAAATAACATCTAACAATGAATTGCATGAACATGAATAGGCTTCGCTTATGATATTGAAAGTTTTTCCACATTTTGGGTTAATGCATTTTTTTATAGCATTCTCTTTCATAAATTTGGAATCATCTACAGTTCATATAAATTGTATTTATCATTCCTTAACAATTTAGATGGTAGGATAATTGAAGCTGAAAAGCTGTTGCTATATCCCATTTTCGGAATGTTCACCAAACTCGACAGCTTGATGAGGTGGCTGAAGTAAAAAAGCGTAAGAAATATCCAAACATATTGTCGTTATAATTTGTCAAAGCATTTTTTATTCTCATACGTCAATTCAGGAATCGGCTACCTATGAAGAACCGCTCAGATATTGAAGTTATGGCGTCAATACTCCGCTCTGCAAATAGCAGCTGGGAATATAAGACAAGTATAATGAACAATGCTGCAATTTCACATTCACAGCTAATACGATATCTGGCCGTTGGAATAGAAAAGGGGCTGATTGAATATTCTGACACAACTGGACTGTACAGGACGACCGAATCAGGTGTCTTCTATCTCAGAAAATATGAGCAGATGGTGTCAATGCTTCCCTCCGTTCCCGAAATTATAGATTTCGAACACGAGCATGATTCTCCCAAATCTCGAGATCATGTTTATAGCAATGTGACCTAGTCAAATGATTGCACCTATCCCTCAAAGGAGTAAATTATCAACACCAATTTCGAATAAGTGATATAGAGACAAGTCATCCTATTCTTTTGCAATTGAAGGATGAGATATGCAGGAAGTTAAAGGATTGCATTCGCTCTGCAGTTTGGGACGAAGTATGCGATACCGTCCTGCTTTCAGGTGGACTAGATAGCAGTATAATAACTGCTATTCGTAAGCCTGAGTATTCCATTACTATTGGATTTGGCTCTGAAGTATCTGACTTGAAATATGCCGATGCTGCTGCTCTCAAATATGTTAGAAAGAGGATTGTAAAAATCCTCTCAACTCAAGAAGTGTTAGGATTAATCGACAAAGTCATTATTGCATTAAAAACCTTTGACCCAATAACAATTAGGAACTCTGTTGTTCCTTATGCAGCTTTGGAGGTAGCTAATTCCAATGGAATTAAATGTGTCTATACTGGTGATGGTGGAGACGAAATATTTGGTGGTTACAATTTTCTTACGAGATTTAAAGATAATCCATCACGACTTGAGAGTGAAATATCCCGCTTAAGAACAATAATGACTTTCCCAACGTTTAGCCTAGGGGAGACTCTAAACGTGAAGATTATCTCGCCGTTTCTTAATGGAAAAGTAGTTGGTATTGCCGAATTGATTCCAATTTCAGACCTGGTTGCATTTTATAGAAACAGGGTCTGGGGCAAAATGGTGTTGCGGCGCTGTTATCGAAATGAACTAGGGGAAGAGATTTGTTGGAGAACAAAACAGGCCCAAGAAGAGGGGGCTGGTATTACGAAAATTAGAGAAATCCTTGGTAATAACTACACTGATCTTTCATTTGCAGAGGAGGCACGCATAGCTAAGAGCAAAGGTGTAGTTATTAGAAGCAAAGAACATTTATCCTACTTTCGAAGCTTTATTCGAAATTTTTCCCTCAAAGTGAGGTGCGACTGTCCAGAATTGACCTGTTCGGGCTGTGGAAATTGCGTGTCATTTCTATCAAATTACTGTCAACTTTGTGGGCAATTCCCTGTGAAATAGCGAGAGCGCTTGTTCAAAATACGAGCATTTACTAGTGAGAGGATTGTAGGCGTCGTCAACAACTAGAGACGAAATCATTACTCAGTTGTCTTCGATTATCTTGGTTAACTGTTTCTTTATCCTGGAAATTGTCGGGTAACTGTACCCTTTCTCTCGGTATATTCGTATCATCGATTTCCAACTTTTAAGCCGACGTCTAGCCTGGAGTTTGGTTATCATGTGGGTTTCCCTCTTAACGATACTCTTTCTCCCGGGGAACAAGTAACCTCCAGAAACAGCCATGAATCTTTTGTATGCAAATCTTAACCCAAACAATAACACGGGGCCTGGCAGCGATTTGAGATATGTAGATATTTCAGCGCATTCTTTTTCCGAGAGTTCAATATTCAGAGTAATTTCATTCAATGCATCCTCTAACATAGAAAATTATAAAAATATTTCAAAAATCGTATTCTGAAAGTTATTATAATGTGCAAATGAATCCGAAAGTTAATTATATGATTCAATATTCTTCAATAGATCGATGATGGACGATGTTGAGTTCATAGCTGAGATGGAGGGTAAGGTCAATTCAGGTGTTGAAATAAGACTTCCAGAAGCTCAGCGACTTCTCAATACTACTGACGTTCAAATTTTAGCCGAATCTGCTAATAGAATAGCTCAAAGATTTAGTGAGGGCCTGATAGACGTGGAAATGCTGCTTAATGCGAAATCGGGGAGCTGTCCGGAGGACTGTTCTTTCTGTGCTCAATCATCCTTTTATGAAAGCAAAATTAACAAATATCCATTACTTTCAAAGGAAACGATACTAGGTCGGGCCCAAACAGCCAAGGCTTCAGGCGCAAATAGCTTTTGTTTGGTGTGTGCGTACAAATCACCACCTGATAGCGATTTTAATCATATATGTGATATAATAGAACATATAAAGAAGTATTTAGAGATTGATGTAAATGTTTCTTTGGGTTTCATGACTAAGGAACGGGCTGAACGTTTGAAAATGATTGGAGTAAAGAGATATAATCACAATCTAGAAACATCTGAAACCTATTTTTCTCAAATTTGTACAACTCACGATTTTTCAGATAGGGTGAATACCGCCCGCATAGTTAAAGAAGCCGGGCTAGAACTCTGTTGTGGAGGGATTATAGGTATGGGCGAAAATTCTTTACAGAGATTAGAACTTGCATATTCTATTAGGGATTTATTACCCGACGAGGTGCCAATAAACATTCTAATACCTAAGCCCGGAACTCCTTTTGAAAACCTTCATGGTGTTAGCCCAATCGATGCAATCAAAACAATCGCCGTATGGAGATTCTTAATGCCAACTCCAATTATCAAGGTTGCTGCTGGGAGAGAAGTATATTTTAAAGACAATGACAATATGGCATTAAAGGCTGGAGCGAATGGTATAATCACTGGTGGATATTTAACTACAAATGGTAACGATCCAGGCAGGGACCTTGAAATGATTCGGGATATTGGTATCAATCCAGCGTAGCTATTATCATTTCGTGAAGAAAGAGCTTGATTATTTAAGATCTTGTGATCTATATCGAAGATTAAATATAGACAATTGTGTGCAGGGATCAGCTAGAATTCGACATAACCGTCAAGATAACATTTTGAACTTTTGTTCAAATGATTATCTGGGTATCTCAACCCAAAAGCAAGTAGTGCAAACCACCAAGAAATCCTTAAGGCAGATTTCTCCCTGCAGCTCAAGGCTTATCACAGGCAATACACCTGAATTGGAACGTCTTGAGGATATGCTAGCTGTTCATCGCAAGACACAAACCGCGTTGGTGTTTCCTACGGGTTACATGGCAAACATTGGTACGATCACCGCTTTAAGTGGTAAGAATTGCGTCATATTTAGTGATGCACTTAACCACTCGAGTATTATAGATGGATGTCGATTGAGTGATGCTGAAATCAGGATATTTAAACACAATGACGTTCACGATCTTGAACAAAAAATTGAACGAGTCCGTGGGGCTGCCAGAAAGATGGTGATTACCGAGGGGGTATTTAGTATGGATGGAGACTTTGCAAATCTAAAGATAATATGTGATATCTGTCAATCACATGATGCACTGTTGATAGTGGACGATGCGCATGGTGACTTCATCTTCAGAGGTATAAAAGATCGTTCCTTTTCAGGAGTTCCCTCTTATTTCGGTGTCAATTCGAAGGTCGATTTTCACATTAGTAGCTTGAGCAAAGCGCTGGGTTGCTTTGGGGGATATGTTGCTACTTCTAGACGAATGCGAGAACTCTTGATAAACAGATCTAGACAGTTTATTTATACGTCGTCCATTCCTAGCCACCTCTGTGTGTCAGCAATGACAGCTATGAAGATTGCGCAAAGGGGTTACTTACAAAACAAATTGTTCAAAAATATAGAATTTTTCGGCAGGGAGCTCTGCAAGATGGGACTTGTCGGTGATCAGCCTCGAACTCATATCATCCCAATCTTGATCGGATCTGAGAAAAATGCTGTAAGGTTTTCTAGACTATTGTTAAGAAAAGGCATTCTAATACAGCCCATAAGGTTTCCTACGGTCAAGAAGGGTTGTTCAAGGATTAGAATTAGCGTTTCAGCTTTACACACACAGTCTAATATATTAAATGCCGTGGATGCAATTAGGTACGCTGCCGCCAGATTGAAATTGATCTAGAACCACGATCCATTTCATATTTCAGAATTCGAAATTAGAAATATATCCCTTGCTAATGGAAGTTCAAGCAGAAGTTGCTTGGGGTATTGGTGACAGAAGTACCCAAGCCCTCCATATTGAAGGTTAATTGAATGGAATAATTGCGAGGTGTCTTCCTCATAGCTGTCTCTGACTAATAGTCATAGGATCGAATGCAAAACGCCTGATGATATTTCAAATATCGAGTTTTGAAAGATGGCATGAATAAGCACGTAGCTGACTAGTCAAAGTCCAGAAGATCCCGAGCGATCAAATTTTCAATATTTCTTAAAGTGTGATCATTTTGAATTCTCGGGATTTCAATTATTTTCTTTATTCCTGTCAGCGCAGAAAATAACGATGGAAGGCGAGCTTGAGCTTTAGAAGTGTTTTCGGGCTTCTGATTGATGATTATTGCATACACCCTAATTCTCTTATTTAGACAAGCTTGGAAGGTAAGCAATGTATGGTTAATAGTACCTAGTCTTGGCGAAGTCACGATGATGGTAGGAAATCCGACCATCTTGATAAAATCTAAAATGGTCTCCCGCCTAGAAATAGGCACCATAATGCCCCCAATTCCTTCCACTACAAGAAACTCGTGTTGCCTGGACAGTTTTCGCAATTTCTTGACTGCAAAACCTAAGTTGGGAGTAGGCTTTCCGCACATGGTCGCAGCAAGATAAGGAGCTGTTCCAATTTGATAGAAATAAGGATTTATCAAGTCTTCGGGATCATCTACCTTGGCAGCACGAGCAAGTCTCCATGCGTCCTCGGAACCGAACGTTGCAGAGTATCTCCTACGCGATGTAGCAAATGGTTTCATCACTCCTACGTCCACACCATATTCCTTTAGAACTCTCGTTATCGTGCATGCTACGAATGTCTTCCCAATGTTAGTATCGGTTCCAGTGATGAATATTCCTTTCACAGAAATTTAATAGTGATCGAGTTTATTTTATTTCAATATGGCTCTTATCAGTAAACATCATGTTTGGTATCCTTATGCAGATCTGAACCAATGGGACAACTCAACGAACCCGGTAATAACCAGAGGAAGGGGGTTCCATCTTATAGATTCGAAAGGTCGACAATACCTTGACGGTGTTGCAAGTATGTGGTGCAATGTTTGGGGCCACGGGGAAAAAGAGATTATCAGAGCAATGAAAAATCAGATAAATAATCTCCAACATTCGAGTCTCTTTAGTCTAGCAAATAAACCATCCATACAACTATCCTTAGAACTAATAAGGTTGTCAAAAGGAATGGAATACGTTTTCTATTCTGATAACGGTTCCACGGCTATAGAAGTTGCCATGAAAATGGCTATACAATACTACAAGAATCGAGATAGGCCGGAAAAGAGACATTTTGTCTCCCTTCAGCACGGTTATCATGGAGACACAATCGGAGCGATGTCTGTGGGTTATATCCCTCGATACTTTTCAGTCTATAGACCACTACTGACAAGAGTAGCTCGACTTCCTAGTCCATCCTTAAAGTTAAGCGAACCTGTGTCTAACTTGGAGGAGATCCTTGAGGAAACCGAATCATGCCTGAAGAAAATTTCTGTCAAGACATGCGCAATAGTAATGGAGAGCGGCGCTCAAATTGCAGGAGGGGTAAGAATTTATCCTCCAGGATATCAAAAGAAGGTAGCTGAACTATCCAAAAAGTATGGAGTTCTTCTCATATTGGATGAGATAGCAACTGGATTCGGTAGGCTTGGGAGCATGATAGAATATTTGAATCAAGGTTCAATTCCAGATATCGTTTGCTTCGGTAAGTCCCTGACCGCAGGATATACTCCATTGGCGGTTACACTAACAAACCCTGAAATATATCGATCGTTCCTTGACAAGAAAGCTAAACTCTATCACGGTCACACATTTTGCGGGCATCCTATCGGCTGTGCTACTGCAATTGCCAATTTGAAACTGTATAGGAAAAAAAACCTATTAAGGGATATTTCTCTGAAATCAGGATACATAAGAAAGAGATTGTGTGAATTCCAAAATTCTGCAGCTGTCAGCAATGTGCGACACAAAGGAATGCTTGCAGGTTTAGACATTTCAAGACGTGGGGTTGACGCAATAAGAAAGGGTACCGGCGGACCTGTTGATTCTTTTATTTTCAGGATAGCCCTAAATTCTGGTGTTTACTTGAGGCCGTTGGGAAATACAATAGTCGTGATTCCTCCACTTGCCATCGACACGAAGAATCTGGAATACTTACTAAGCGTTATAGGTGTCATTATTGAAAAAGTTGAGCGATTGCTCTAAGGAATGAAATAAATGATGGTTAAATCCAGAAGCTATTACTGCATTTGTCTTAATTCCTTGTATAGCGTTGCTTTTGAAATGCCGAGATCCTTTGCAATTCGGGAACGGGGAGCGTTGTCCGCCAGAAGCTTGACCAATATGTTCTTGTCTATCATCACCTGTGGTCTTCCAATGTTTTTGCCGGATTCCTTGGCCCTCTTCATCCCGTCTTTGGTTCGTTGGACTAACATTTCTCGCTCTCTCTCTGCAACCCATGTGAGAATCCCAATCATCAACTTTCTGACACTGGGTTCAGTGCTCTGTAGAAAGGTCTCCCTTGGTGAACAAGAAATCAGCGGAGCGTATTCTTCTATTGCCTTTATCGCGTCAAGAGTATCCCAGAAAGTTCTTCCGACCCTTGAAAGCTCGTACACTAGTATGGCATCGACGGAATCTGTTTTAATGATCTCGAGCATATCTCTGAAAGCATGCCTCCGAATGGCTGGAATTCTCCCACTTACTGAAGAGTCTTCGAAATAAGAAAGTATATCAAAATCATGGTCTGAAGCCCATTTGTCTAGAACGAGTTTCTGATTCATAACAGTCTGCTCTTCGGTACTAACTCTTAGGTAGGCGAATGCATACATGATTTAGCAGAAGCAATTCTGGCTACGGAGGTTAATTAGACAAGTTGTCAAGCTTACAAGACCAAAAGTACGAAAAGGGTGTCTTAACTTTTCAAACAGTGAAACCCAATTTCAGCGGTTTTACTAGTAAAAAAAACGCTGTCTTTATTGAACGATACAAAAATGGGTCCTTTTCTGAACAACTATGGATTACCCAATTATGTACGAAATTCGTCAAACAGTGATAGCTCCACATAATTACTTCAAAGCCCCTGAAAGTGCAAAACCAGATATTATGGTAAAGGATAGGGAAGCCTATTCTGGTATTGATAACTCTAGCTTTTAGTGCCTATAACCCCGACAAATAATGACATTTATCCCATCTATCCTATCTAACTCCTCTACAACATAGTGATCACGTGTTTGACGTAAAGAGTGCATGTTCTGCCTTTAAATTGGCTTAGAATGATTCAATACAAATTATTGACTTCTGAAATCTGATGAAAAATGCCAGTGCGACTAACACAACATTTAATTTGTCCAATAATGTGCTGCAATATTGCGCCGCTGTAGCTCAGCATGGTAGAGCAATTCTAGCGTGGTTTGGAAAACCTCTGGAGCTTAGCTGGCTGTTAACCAGTGGGTCATCAGTTCGAGTCTGATCAGCGGCGCTTTAATGACTATTTTACTCAAATGTGTCAATTGTTTTTAGAATGATATTATGTCCAGCGCTATTGCGTCAGCAAGCAAATCAAGATGCCGATTTGCAATTATGTATCCATTCTTTATTTCATTTGAAGATACCCACCGATTGGAGGAAGAGAATAATCGTTCCTTTCTCAATTTGTTCTCAAGTAATTCGATATCCAATTCTACCTCCTCTACCTCCTCTGTTCTAGAATACTTCATCGTGAGAAGAACCTTTCTGACAAGAACTCTATTCCCGAAACGTTGAGAAAAATCTCTGGCTCCTTCATCGATTTCCACTAATTTGAGTTTCATCTGAGTTGTGTTTAGGGCATCTCTACTGGTAAGGAGTCGGTCATCAACAAATCTATCGTAACTCATAACTCGCCTTAGATACATTATTTAATCATCGTATATGAATCAACCCGATCCAGCGTTTTGAAATGGAAATGGATCTTTCCATCAGAAGTTGCTCCAGTGGCAATCAGTTCTACTGAAGCACCAACAGCGATTCCTCGTCCTCCTGATATAGAACCTAATAACAAGATCCCACCCATATCTATTAGCCCTACAATTATCTCGGTTTCTTCTAGCCAGGATCTGCTATATTCCACGATCCTTCCGAGTTTTCCCGCAGTTACTGTTAATGTTCTTCGATAGCAGGCAGGACAATACTCGTAAGGTGGCCAGATCTTCTTATTACAGGCTGTACAAAAAGAAATTACAAATTTGCCATTTTTTAGTTGATTCATGAATCGTCGCATTATGTACTACTCTTATTATTCTGATCGGAGTATCATCACTGTGGCTGAAGTTCCCGCTGCTGCGAGGTTATGAACTAGTCCTACGTTACTGCTACCTGCTTGGCGTATTCCAGCTTCATGCCTTAACTGACAGACAATTTCGCATACCTGGGCGATCCCCGTTGCACCAATAGGATGGCCAGATCCAAGAATTCCTCCTCGGGGGTTCACTGTGATACTTCCATCTAAAGCATATGATGCTCCTTTCCCTGCTCTTGCAAACCCTAAATCCTCATATGCCATAATTTCCATTATTGTAAAGGCATCATGAATTTCTGCCACTTGGATGTCTGAGGGTTCCAATCTCGCCATTTTATAGGCGTACAATGCTGCTAGCTTGCTTGCTCCTTTCTCGAATATACCTGGAATAGCATGTGCTATGCTTGCACAGTTGGTTTGCTGGCCTATTCCGTCTATCCAAATTGGCTGTACATCGAGATTTCTGGCAAGGTCCTCTGAGACAAGTAACACACTAGCCGCGCCTGAACAAAGGGCACTACAATCCAACAACTTAATTGGATCAACTAACTTTCTTGAGTTTAATACATCCTCAAGTGCAATTGGCTTGTTGAACATTGCGTTCGGATTGTCAGCAGCTGAGGATCTATTCTTGACTGCAATATTAGCCATATCCTCTTCAGCAGTCCCGTATTTTCGCATATGCATCTTGGCAAAGACTGATGCCCAGTAGATTGGCGAAGTAAAATTACCCCTTGACACATCCCAGATGAGCTTGGAACCAGGGCTGTTATGCAACTCTGCACCAACTACTAAGACTGAATTACATAGTCCCGAAGAAATATACGAATAAGCAGTCGTTATTGCGGCAGTTCCGGAATTACAGAGATTATCAATCCTACATGTTATTTTGGGATTTACACCTAACATTTCAGACGCAATTGCCCCGCCATAAAGATCATGTGAACAGCTAGAGAACAATAGGCCTTCTATCTTATCTGCGGGTATTCTTGAAGACCTCAGAATATCCATTGAAGGCTCACAAGCTAATTCGTAAATTGATTTTTCTGCCAATTTCCGGAATTTGGTGGTTGAATGACCTACTATAGCGACCTTATTCATTTGAGAAAGTCTCCAACAATTTGTTAAATGATTCCTGAATATCCTCTCCTTTTACAGGATTAATTTGTAGTATTGGAAGCGTTATGCCTGTGGAGATAAATCTGTGCAACGAGCGCCTGGCGTGTTCATAATCACCGCAAATAGCGATATCGTCCAGAAGGTTGTCAGAAACAACGTTAGAGGCTGCATCTAATCCTCTCTTATTATATTCTTCAACAATCGTTTCTGTCTCATCTGTGAAACCAGAGTTTGAAATGAGCGTCCTGTAATAGGCCCCCACTGAAACATAGAACGCAAGCGTCTTTGCCGCTCGCTTTCTTGCCCTATCAGGATATATATCAGAAATTGAGCAGATGAAGACGGATGCCAATTCGAAAGGCCTCGTTATTTCATCCCTTATCTTCTGAACGGTGGACCTCAATGCATTGAATGGTCTCAAGTAGAGCAATATGCCAGCTGCAACCGATAATGAGAGTGCGATCATTAGCGGATTCACAGCAGCTAAAAAAATGGGAATAGACGGCCGAGGAGGGGAATGCAAGAGTTTGAAATTCGAAAGGCTGAAGAAATCGCCCTTGAAGGATACTGGATTTCCTGTCCAAATAAGCTGGAGGAGACCAACGATCTCCCTCATTCGGGCAAGAGGTCTATCGAAGGCTATTCCATGCCAGCCCTCAACGATCGCTCTGGTGCTAACCCCAAGTCCCAACAAAGTTCGATTCCCTGAGAGAATATCAAGAGTGATCCCCCCCATTGCGATGGTAGAAGGTGTTCGTGAATATATGTTGAGTATTGCTGTTCCTAGTTTCGGGCGAGTGGCAACCTGAGAAATTGCACCTAACGTACTGAAAGCTTCTCGTCCCCAGGTTTCAGGTACCCATAGAGAATGAACGTTTTCATAATTATTTGCAAGATTGGAAAACCTCAAGATTTCGTCGATGGAAAGCAGAGTCCCCAAACTGTACCCTGTCTTTATCCCTCCAGAAGATTTCATTAGTTCCCTCGCGAAACTAATTGAGAATTTTGAATTTCCTTGGTAGCCTCGTCCATATCCTTATGTGAATCAACCGATCTCCAGAAAGACGTAGAAAATGTAATCCCCATTAAATTTCGGCCCTCTGCCATGATGGGTAAAGCTGTTGTTTCGATATTTCCATGGTCAGGTAGAAAATCAAAAACATGACTAGTAAAAAAATATACCCCGGCATTAATCCATTTGTCATTGATCTGTGGCTTTTCTACAAACCCAGTAACTAGTCCGTTCTTGTCCAGCTCAATTACCCCATATGGACTTTTTAGGGGTACCAGCGCCAGTGCAGAGTTCTTGGTGTGCTTCAGCACGTTTGGATTCAGGTCGGTCAATATATCGCCATTTACCATAAAAAAACCCTCATCCTTAGAACTGTTGATTAAGCTCCTAGCATTCTTCAGTGCTCCTCCTGTTCCGAGCGGCTCCTCTTCCACAGCATAACCAACTCTAACACCGAATCTGTTTCCACTTCCGATGTAATCTATAATTCGTTCTTTAAGGTGACCTACACATATAACAATTTCATCTACTTCATGATTTTTGAACCATCTTATTTGCCATTCGATAATTGGTCTGTCGCAAACCTCTATCATAGGTTTTGGCCTCTCATCGGTGATTGGCCGAAGTCTTTTTCCTAATCCCCCAGCAAGTATCACGCCTTTCACGTTAGGTGATATTCCTTTTAATCAATTAAAAGGTATGCTTGAGCCTTTTTACATCTCCATGACGAAATTGCTAACAATTGAATAAAAGTGCTGGCGGTAGGACATCTTTCTAAACTCGAGAAATGAAATATAGACATCTATTGTGGAATAAGTGAAATCCTCATAGTCCAGAAGAATTCTGCACGGCAATAGAAATATC
>JAATVR010000306.1 GCA_014523665.1 Nitrososphaerales archaeon TH526 | reverse complement strand
TACGCTATTCCAGCTTCTCTTGAATAGATGTATAAACCATCCAGAAATACTCGTTGGTCCTTACCCTTTATTTTTGTTGATGATTCAATATTAGCAGCAGTCTGAGAGACGTCTTCAATACTCGGTCCAGTTACCAGCACGTCATCCCCGCTTGTCTTCACTTTTGTGGCACTGCCCACGATAGTAGCAATTCTTGGAGCTCTCTCACCAAAAATATTTTCCACATGAACCTCAGACCCTTTCACCTTCACAGAAATGGGGAAATGAGCAAAAACGATTTTTAATCGATAAGTGTATCCTCTTTCTACCCCACGGATCATATTGTTTAATATACTCTTTGCAGTATTGATGATCGCAAAGTCCCTCTTCCTCTTGCCGTACGAAGAAATTTTAATGCTGTCCTGGATAATCTCCACTTTGATCGGAATCTTCGACAAGTCCCTTTTTAAGGTCCCAAGCTTTCCACTAACCTGAATATGGTTTTCTTCTTTGGACACAGTTACCTCTGAGGGTATCATAAGATCAACGCTCAATTTCTCTACAGCAATCTTTTCAGTACACATATCCCACCAGAACTCCACCTAAACCAAGTTGTTGGGCTTCATGGTGTGACATTACACCCTTACTTGTTGAGACTATCAATACTCCCATGCTAAATGCTGGCAAGTATTGTCTTTCCCAATCAAGATACCCATTCTTTCTAACGCTATACTTTGGAGTAACAATCCCACATTTGTTTATGGTGGCTAGAAGTTGTATACGAAACTTCCCCACTCTTCCGTCGTCAATTTGCTCGAATTCGCCCACGAAGTGGTGTTTCTGCATTACACGCAGGACTTCACTAGTAAATCTAGATGCAGGCACCACAATACATTCCTTCTTTCTTCTCGATTCGTTATTGTATAGTGTATTCAACAAATTTGCTAATACATTTAATGCTGGCATTTAACCAATATCATCCTCCTAATCATTCGTACTTGTAAAAGCCCAAGTGTTGGGCTACTTCTCTAAAGCATTGTCTACATAAGAACAATTTGTACTGTTGAATCAATCCATTGTATGCACCACATCTCTTGCACCATCTCGAACCTTTCCCGTGAGCAATTTTTCTCCTCTTGGTAATCTCATAATCTCTAGGTTTTGGCATTATGATACTTCAACTCCGAATCCACTTGTAAAGAATTCAATTGCGCCATCTTTTCTAATTCTGTGGCCTTTGCCGATCTTAGTCTTACCTCTTCTCTTAGAAATGCTATAACCAGGCCGCACCAAACTAACGCAAACGTTCATGCCAAAGATACCAATATCCGGATTATATTTCGTGCCAGGAATGTCGATATGTTCACGAATGCCAAGAGAGATGTTACCATAATCGTCGAAGGAATTGATATTTATTTTATTTCCTTTTGCTTCTAAACACCTTTTCAAGAAATCTGTTGCATCCTTTCTTCTCAATGTCACCATCGCCCCAATCGGTTCCCCTTGGTGAATTCCAAAATCTCGAAAGTTTTTCTTAGCCGTTGTCACAGTCGGAATTTTTCCAGTCAAATCCTCTAAGCCATGTTTGGCCCTTTCTACAGGTTCTCCAGATCTTCCAACACCAATGTTGATAACGACCTTTCCAACCGAAATCCTTCTCATAATATTTTCCGAATTCGAAGTAGCCATAACCGGTTAACTCACCTGAATTATCGGCTCTTCAGCACCAACCAACATGACCATTTGAACCGGCAATTCGACTGACCTATCACCAAACGAGACCACCGTACGTTTCGGCAATGAAAATAGACCCTCGCGAATTTCTTCTATCTTTCCAGTAGCCCCAGCATTCTCGCCTTTTGTAACAAGTACAAAAGAACCTTTCTCTAACTTCATATGCGACTTGACTTCCTTATTTGACATATCGATCAAACAAGAATCTCCGACTGAATATTGCTCATCCGCAATCAACGTCTTACCATCATGGAAACCATACTGCGTTTTTTTCCCTTTAATTGTTTTCCTAAGTGTCACCCTCACCAGTTTAAGGTTCTTTTCAGTCTGCTTAGTGAGAGGAATTGGGATCAAGAGATTCCTATCTTTCGGTACCAAACGAAAGGATTGAGATAAAGGAATCAGTTCTATAGTGTCCATTAATCCTACCGGCCAACCAACGCTTCTCCTCACCACTCCATCTACAGCTACCTTTCCGTCGTTAAGCATTCTTTTTACTTCATCCATCCTCTGACCAACTTTTAATACATCTCTAAGCAAAACTCCTAAAGGATAGGAAATAGCCTTTGGGTGAGGTCCTGGTCTTGTACGTACCACAAATTGGCCATGCTTTCGTCTAACCTTCCAAAATGAAGGAGCAAGCTGCCTCTTGACAGTTGTATCCCCTCCCTTCTTTGCCAAATCTATTGTTCTCCTCCTTTGACGTTACTCTTCGTCTTACTTGGTGAACGTCGTTTGCTTTGTTTCTTGGTTTTAGATTTCTTTTCAGTCGAATTTTTTTTCTCTGGTTCGTTAATTCTTTGAATCAGAGCTTGTCGATATTTATCATCCAAATCTAAATCGGTAACTATTACATTAGTAGAATTAATTTCAACCTTAACGTTGCCTCCACGCACCTTTTCTCTTTGAATACCTTCAATTGCGAGACTTCCTCGCTTCATATTAACTTTTTCAACCTTACCTTCAATCCCACTATATTCACCACGAATTACTTTGATCGTATCTCCGGCGATCACTCTTACATTGCGTCTTCCGTATTTTTCTCGTAGCGCACGCGACAGGGGAGATCTGAGTCTGCGTTCAGTCAAATGCTTTGGAACAATACCTATTAATCTATTTGTCAATAATTTACACTACTCCATCCATCACTCATACTATTAGTGAAGCCAAATTTGCAATTCTCGGCCATTTTTCAGCTGCCTCCGCTGCTACTGGCCCTTTTATGTCTGTTCCCTTGATTTCACCCTCAGGAGTGACCAATACAGCAGCATTATCTTCAAAGACTAATCTATTTCCATTAAGCCTTCTAACAGGATATTTCTGTCTTATTATTACTGCGCCGAAAATCTGTTTTCTTAACTCCGCTGGACCTTTCTTGACGGTCACGGTTACAAAATCCCCCACAGCAGCTGACGGTAACCGGGAATGTCGTCCCTTGAATCTTTTTACTTGAGCAATGCGAAGAATCTTAGCACCGGTGTTGTCTGCACATACTAAGCTGGCGGCCATAGGCAGTGCTCTTGTTACATAAGGCCTGAATTCTTCTACACCTTTTGCTGAAACGGCTCTTGACTTAGAGGACGTTTATTGTTCCACCTCGATCACCACAAAAGCAACAGTCTTAGTCAAAGGCCGACATTCTGCAATGCGCACTCGTTTGCCTTCAACTACATCCATACAATCAGGAGCATACGCATGCATTTTTGATTTGCTTCTTTCAAACCTTTTGTATTTCGTTACCGGTCTAGAATATTGATGTTCAACCACAACCATCTTGCGAGCTTTTGCACTAACCAAAGTGCCAGTAAAAACTCGACCTCTAACAGAGAGTTTACCATGGAAAGGACAATTAATATCTTCACATGACCTCCGCGGAGGAGAAACAGAAACGCCTATATTTCTAACCATAATTCATCCCAAACCCTTCCTTACAATTCGGTCCTCTGGTCTCCCAATGAGACTGCTTCCACTTATAAAGCAACCGCAAGTTGGAAGAGTTAACTTAATGTTAATGCAATTTTTCGGCAAACTCTTCAGTACCTCACCAGATCTGAGAATAATCATGTTTCTAGTTTCCCTCACGATTTGTCCAGATAATCCAGAATAGGGGCCTGAATCAAAGGTACTAGCATATAGTCCTACTATTTCATGGAAAATCAAATTCTCGGTCGTTCTCAATGGTTTTCCACCCTCTCTGTTAGTATCGTCTTGATTCTCGCAATATCCCTTCTTGTCCATCTGATACTCGCTGTTTCTTTCTTCAATGTACCTTTTGCACCTTCAGACTTCAACTTCGTCAGCTCAGAAGTTAGTTCATCGAGTTTCTCTGTAAGATCCCTATCATTCATTTCGCGCAACACCTTTAGTTTAATTCTACCCATTCTTTTTTCCTTCAGCCTCTACAGATTCATTTCTTTCAGAAGTCTTGTTGTCTTCCACTTCACCTTGCACGTTGTTTTCTATCTTCTTGTCCCCCGTTGATTTGTCACTGGTTTCGGATTCAATCATTTCGAACTCTCTTGGCATTTCATTCTTGATCGCTATTTTCAGCTGTATTCCCATCAATCCCATCTTAGTAAGCACATGTGTGACCCCATATCTCACCACCTTATTGGCTACGTCTCCGCTTTTTGGGACGAGACCTACAGCATGTTTTTCGAAATGGGCTCTTTCACTTCTCAGTTTACCTGCTACTGTAATCTCGACACCTAAGGCGCCCGCATTCATTATCGTGTTATTCGTCCATATCGCTGCCCTTCTGAACGCGGTCCCCCTTTCAATTAGTTGCGCGATTCGATTACACATGATCTTCGGGTTCAACTCCGGGGCCTCGAGTTCTATAACAGAGATCTGCGGATTGGACAAACCAAATTTTTGTTCCAACTTTGATGTTAAATCTTTTATGCCAGTGCCTTTCCTTCCAATCACCAACCCTGGACGAGTAACACTCAAGGTAATTCTAGTTCCTATCGGTGTCTTTTGTACATCCACGCGACCGTAACCTGCGTCTCTCAAAGTTTCAGAAAGAAATTCGTCTAGCTCGAGATTTCTGAAATTGTTCTTCATTACATTATTGATGGCACTCATTCATGAACCCTCTTTTCCTGTGCAACTAACTCGAAATGTATTAAGGTATCATATTTGGGACTAGATCTTCCCATAGCTCTAGGAGTAAATCTCTTGATTTTTGTACCCTTGTGCACGACGGCACTTGTGATCTTCAAGGCATCTAAATCCATTCCCTTATATTCTGCATTTGCCTCTAGATTGTCCAACAGTTTTAAAACCTCTCTGGCTGCTTTTTTAGGATAACGACCTGAGCAAAAGCCGTCGCGTATGTTAGATCGATGAGCAACCTCGTTATTGTATCTCCTGTATGGTACAGCTATTTTTCTGGCAACCACGTCTTCAAGAAATAAACGCGCTTTTTCAATTGACATTCCTTTGATAGCTACTGCTACCTCTCTAGCATGCTTATGCGAGGTTGATTTGTCCCTTATGGAGGCTCTCACATGCCTTGACTTATCGAAATTCTCTAATGCATATCCGTACTCTGGCATAATACATTCACTTTAATGGGACGTATAGACTGGATCTTGATGAACCTACTCCAGGAGCTCCGTGCTGAACCCGTTTGTTTGTGATGGAGTACTCACCTACATAATGCCCAACCATCTCTGGTCGGATACTTACTGGAACGAATTCCTTACCGTTGTGGACTTTTATAGTTACTCCGATCATGTCTGGAAGAATAATCATATCTCTGAGGTGAGTTTTTATCTCGTCAGCCGACTTCCCTTCTCTATTTCGCTTAATCTCTTCGCGAAGTTTTCTCTTTTCATCGGTCATGAATTTGCCCACTCTTTTATCTAGCGATCTTCTTTGTCTCGAGTTCAATAGCGGCAAAAGTGATTCAATGGGTAATGCCTGAAGCTGCTCAGGAAGATAACCTCTAAACTTAAACTCTCTAACCACTTATATCACCGTCTGCATGCTTTATTCCACTTTTAAACGTACTGGGAAATGAAGCTAACGTATCAGACACAGGATTTACACCAAGCCCAGCGTTGTAGCTAAATCCCTTGCTCCATTTGGGTCACTGAACTTCACAGCTGCCTTCTTCCCTCTGATCGTTCTTAATGTGTTGATATCAATGACTTCTGCGTCATAGAGAACACTCATAGCTTCTCTTATCAGTTGTTTTGTGCTCCTTTCTCTAACTATAAAGACTAACTTGTTCTCCTTTTCAATCATATTGAATGTTTTTTCAGTTATGTATGGTTGAATGAGAACTGACCTAGCATCCTCAATTGACAGCTGATCTTTTGCAGGTGCATCTTTGCTCATTCAGTTTTACCCTCCATTGTTAGACAGGATCCACTGAACTTTCCTAATGCATCAATGGCCTTTTGTGAATATATAGTCAGTCTTATTGGCTTAGATCCAGGTAATAGATCCATTACATTTAAACTGTCCACAGCTTTCACATCAACTCCTGCTAACGACCTTGAGAGTTTCATAATGTTGCTGTTTCTAGATACTACTAGAAGAACACTCACCCCAGAAGATCTACCATGTCTTCTTGAAGTTCCCCTTACGTTTCGCCTCTTTGACCTAGCACGCTCCAGGTCCGCTTCCAAACCCAATTTTATCAAGGCATTATTAAGATCATTTGCCTTATCCATCGACTCAATCTTATTTGAAACAATTAGAGGGAGTTCCATCTTATCGTCAAGCTCATGCCCGCGTCGCTTGACGAGATCACGCCTTGAAGTTGCAGCAATTGCAGAACAAAGTGCTAGATTTTTCTCTTTCTTGTTTATCTTCTTGTAGATTCTCTTAAATGAAACTGGAGGGTGAGCAACCCTTCCATGCCTTGTCCCAGCGACTCCAGCAGCTTGACCAGCTCTGGGAAACCCTTGTCCCTTAGCCCTTGCGAGCCTGGCAATCCCTAAACCAGTATTGCGAGACTCGGCGCTAACGACCTCTCCTGCAAGGGGATATCTACCTTGTGCTTGAAACGAATGCGAGAGTAAGCTTACGTATGTTTTGTGTATAACAGCAGGGCGATATGGTGTTAAAAAAACTTGTGGTAAATCTATCGATCCTACATTACTACGATCTAGGTCTAATACTCTTGCTTTCAAGCTACTTGACCACTACCTCTACGATTTTAGGCTCGAGAATTTTCGTACTCTTTTGCCTAATTGGCATTCTCAGCTTTACTAGTCTTTTTGGAACTCCTGGGATCGAACCTCTAACGACAATAAAGTCACCATTTAATGTTCCGAAGTGCTTGAACCCTCCTTTTCGGTTGATGTCAAGTCCTTCTTCAGAGGTGTTTCCAATTAACAATATTCGCTTATTATATTCGATCCTTTGGTGAAAGCCCCTTTGACCTTGTCTTGGGACGGTAAACATTACGACTGCTGGTGATATAGGCCCTAGTGTCCCCACAGCACGAACACTTTTTCTTGATTTGTGCTGCTTTTTCTTGACTCCAAACCGAGTAATAGGTCCTTCTACCCCTTTCCCCCTTGTAATCCCGGCAACGTCTATGGATTGACCCGTTCGAAATATATCGCCCACTTTTAACTTCTTGCCCACGATCGATTTTGCATATTCAAAGTTTTGCTTTGAATCACCGCCAGTAAGCCGGACCTCAAAAGTATAGGGTTTCTTTTGGGACAATCCAGCATCTTTAGGAGAAACGGAAACCAATACGGCTACAGAACTAACATCATTGAGATAACCTTCCGCTTTACGCATCGCCTCTTCCAAGGAGCCTTGTTGAGTCTTTTTTTTCTGATCCCTAATTGTGTCTCTAGAAACTATGTCAAATAATGCATGTCTACCGTTATAATCGACCCGATACCCTCGTATACCTACAATAGTCAATGGTGGAGTTGCCAGTAATGTGGAAGGGTTTGCTAGTTGCTTACCGAAGTTGGGTGTTCTGTCTCGATCATCAACAGTCATGACGTTCAACATCCCTACCTTAAACCCAGCAAACGCGCCAAGAAACGGCTTTGTCTCGGTACTTTGGGCCCAATTCCGAACTCTTGCTTCTAGACTTTTTGCTCTAGCTCTAGGTCTGAATGCCACACTGCCCCTTCGTGGAGCGCTATATTTTCTATGGCCCATGGATAGACCATCCCTCTCCCTGCCCCTTTAATAAATTTATATAAACTGAGTTAAAATTGTGTTATTATGTCCCCACTGACTGTCAAATCACATACGAATGCTATTAACTATGGCAAGCGAGCCCAACAATGCCTCCTCCAATCGGACACTATTGGTGCCTTGGAGCGGAAACATATTGATAGCTAGCGATGATTTAACGAGGCTTTCATCACTCTTATTTACGATTTCCCAAACGTCCTTTCGTGGCGAACCAAATACCAATACGACCTCAGAAGCATGTTCGAAAATCTTGGTAAGAGATTGATAGCTGAGAGAAACCGGCTTTCCCATTCTCGAAGTTATTAAGAATTTTACATCGGGGGGCCTCCTTATTATTTCTGAGAGAGTGGCAATACGAATCAGTTGATAGCCCCAGTACTCAGCGTTGCTCACTCTTCCATGGATTTCCTCGGCAACCAGTCTTCCTTTTTGAACTGACAGCCGAAAATTTGCTTTTCTGGGAAATTCGTTGCTGCCCACAAAAGGAATGGTCCTGTCCAGACCGACATTTACGACCCAAGAATTCCTATCCCTCAGTAAAATCCCCGTCCGAGCTTCTCCATTTTGGATCTCTGATGTCCTTAAGAACTTCTTGTGATGAGGTGATTGTATAGGGGGTAGCATCCCGGCATATTGTAGCAATCTCATTTTAGGATATAACAATCTCCTCAAATATTGAGGGGTGTCTAAATACTCAAGCAATAAAGCAATTAATTTAAAGTCATCTTGTCGAACGTTTGAGGATATGTCATGATACATATAGACTTTTTCGACTCGAAAAATTGAGAATGCGCGGGCGAATTGAGCTACTCGTAAAGTCTTTTCCAAGAGAGATTTCGAATCGATTAGCGATGTATCAGGGATCGCTACAGACAGCGAAGAGAACGGAGCTGTCATCTATTCCTTAAGTAACAAATCGACTTTTGATTTTAGTCCTCCATCTGCACCAAAGGCAATATCACGTACCAAGCCTTTTCGATCTATAAGAATGGTAGATGGGGTTCCTTTGAGTTTGTATTCCTCGAATGTAAGGGCTGAAAATTCCTTGGATCCCAGATAGTGCTTTGCACGCTCAAAAAGCATCAATTTGTCCTGTTCATTGTAGGCCTGATAGCCAGTGACGTTTTCTTCAAGAAATTCTAATACCTGGCTTTCTTGGATATCGCCTGACCTTTTGATTAAGGAATCCATAGCAACCGGGTGAGGGATGGAATATGGGAGTTTGTTTCCGTTCTCTACTCTGCCATACATTCGAAGAGCGCGTAAAGTTTCGCCGATTACCTCCCCCTTTGTTACAAGCAGTTTCAAGTTATCCAAATTATTTTTATCATAATCCTCAAAGGCGGTAGCAATCCCCAACACCTTTACCTCACTTTTGTCAGTGTTGTTGTAAACACCAATTGCTTCGGGTATTCCATACAAGAAACAACCGGGACAGTTGACCTGAAAGACTTCAACTACAATGACCTTGCCTTGTTCTTTATCGATATTAGTTGGTACTCCTTGAACCCACTCGCCAATCTTTAAATTCGGAGCCTTTTTCTTAATAAGCGAATCCAAGATCGTAAAAATGGTTTAATTACCTAAATTCACTGGCCCTTTGCGCTTTCTCGTTGCTTGGCTAACTTGGCATAACTTTCTAGTTCCTCATCCAGCACTTTCCTCATAGTCTTGGTGTTTGTGTCGATAACAGCCATTTTGATATTCCTGGTGCTATTCTTGTCCTCGCTGACCAAATAAATTGACTCGATCGCTAGAGATCCACACTCCTCTAGACTGATGTCCATTTTATAGCTCTTTTCCAGATATTCGGTAACCTGATCGCTTCCTGCGCCAATTGCAACCGCATCATATCCAATGTATGTTCCACTTGGATCAGTCAAATATAATGACGCACCAGTTTCGTCTACCCCCGCTAGAATGAGGGCCACCCCAAAAGGTCTTACACCGGCGTACTGTGTAAATTGTTGCGCCATATCTGCAATATTCTTAGCAACACCCTCCACATCAACCGGTTCATCATATATCAACCTATTACTCTGTGCAAAAAATCTCGCATGGTCAACTTGTGATCTCGCATCTGGAATATAGCCAGCTGCAGCAACACCTATGTGATCATCAACCTGAAATATTTTCTGGGTAACATTTGAAATTTGCAATTTTCTTGTCTTTTCTTCGACTGCGAGGATAACCCCCCCTTTGTACTTCAATCCAACTGCTAGAGTGCCTCTTCTGACTGTCTCTATTGCATATTCTACTTGGTAAAGCCTCCCATCAGGAGAGAAAACCGTTATAGCTCTATCATATCCCGCTGCTGCTGGTAACAATTCATTCTAATCTACTTAGATGAGTTCAATTTAAATTTACCTTGGGTCACTTATATATGAT
>JAATVR010000305.1 GCA_014523665.1 Nitrososphaerales archaeon TH526 | reverse complement strand
GAGGGGACTGAATCAGGTGGTGGTTCTGATGAGGGGACTGAATCAGGTGGTGGTTCTGATGAGGGGACTGAATCAGGTGGTGGTTCTGATGAGGGGACTGAATCAGGTGGTGGTTTCTGATGAGGGGACTGAATCAGGTGGTGGTTTCTGATGAGGGGACTGAATCAGGTGGATGAATTTGGACAGGATTGGATGTGTGAGGAGTCAAAAATATAAAGAAAGTTCCGGTGTCTACTGAAGTACACTAAGCAATGACTGACTGGCCATCGCGTGGTACGTCGGAAGGCACATCATAACTGTGCTAAAAAGTTTGAAGGTTCGTGTGAATCGAGCATCAAATAGCCACAAGAATCAATCATAAGATCTACCTGAACAGAACCACAATTTCAAATTCCCATACTGCAAGGGTCCATGCATTCCTCCCCACCTCCATCAAGGGTTACATGGCCTTCTGCTACTTTAGTCACGTTAAGCAAATACGTAATGTCTGAGGAAGTAGGATTTACGCCAGGTGATGTGAGAGCACCTTTTGATAGACTCGAACTTCATTGCTTACTGCAGCCTTCCATGAATTTAATTCAGCTTTCCATGAATCTAAATCCTCTTTGACTCTAATGTATTCTGAACTAGGTCTGATTTTCGTATCCAGAAATTTAGTCACTTGGTCTTCCGTGGATATCCAGTAGAATGTAGTCTCGGATCCTATGAATTCGGCAAAGGCAGTGATAGCTTTCAGATTGTTATTCTGATGTCTATCAGATGCAGCATTGCCTTTCATTTAAGAATGTAAATCTTCGATTAGCTTTGAATTAACGGAATCTGGCACTCTCGTATATATGCCTGACCGTCATGGAAAGCGTGGTAGGAATCTGCACCACCTCCTGATACGGCTGTGTTCGTCATTGTGTATGTTATCATTTCTTCTAAGGTCTCCAGAAGTATTATGAACCCATGCAGTAGATGGGCCCAATGGGGTTTGACATGACTTTAAAGTGTTTTTAAAATTTAACAGGCAGATCTAATCAACAGGACTTGCACCCATTTTCCCGCTATCTAGGGGCATGTTGATATCCTCTTTGCTAAGAATTAGTTTCCGGGCCAGATGAGAACATCTGTCGCTTCATATCTGGAATACCAAATTAACAATTGAGAGCAGAGTATCATCTGATCATGATGCAATTATTATGCTACCACTAGGCAATAATCTACAAAAGCCATTGATATCTAGACCTTCAATTAAACTTGAGTATTTAAATGTGCGATCTGGTGCCAAATCCAAATGCGAGAGGATTGTTTTGAACAGCACAATAAAACTATCATCCGTAGCAAAGATCATCAGAAGTTCTAAATCTCAGTCTATTCTTTATGATATACGTTGGACTAGAACTCAATGAAGAGAATGTTAAATGATTTCTATTATGTTATTCGGAAGCTGGTTGTGTGGAATTGTAGGTAGTATAGCAAGAGACTGGGAGATAAAGGATAATGGATAAATTTCAAAAGACCATTATTGTAGCTCTTGCAATGACAGTATCTTCTATTTTTTTACTTTTCTGGTTTATCAATACATTTAGTGAACCGAACCTCAATGAAATTAGATTTGAAAACCAGTCTTGTAGCTGCTCCAGTCCTAGTACCTGTCCTTATAGTCAAAGTTGTCACCGGCTATTGGGTACAAACAGACCTTAGTCTGTAAAAGAAATCAGACTTAAGGCTTTATTGGGATGATAGAAAATAAAAAGGGATCTCATAAGAGGCAATAGGATTGGCCAAATAGTTTCAAGCGATTATTCAAAAAATAGTGACTACATTGATAAGGTATCTATAGACGGTATGGCCAGAACTGTGTTCTTATCACTGCCTAGATAGTTCAACCTAAAAATAGTTATTTTTTCTCAAATATTACGATAGACCCAAGAGGATTTGACAAGTCTCTAAAGCGTATTCAATGATTCACGAGATTAAAAAAATATAGATATCAGAAAATACTAAGGTTGTTGGAATGAGAATTTCATCACAAATGGAAAAAGCGATCAATGATCAAATTGCTTATGAAGCATCAGCTATCAATGCATATGTTGCGACAGGATCATGGTGTGAAAGAGCTGGATACGACGGAAGTGCAGCATTCTTTTTCGAACAAGCAGTTGAGGAAAATACACACATGTTAAAGTTCGTTCATTATCTTAATAATGCTGAGGCCGAAGCTATAATTCCAGCAATAGAAAAACCTCAAAGTAAATTCGATTCACTAGAATCTACTTTTCAAGCCGCTTTAAAGAGTGAACAGACTGTAACAAAGCTCATCAACAATTTAGTAGAAATTGCTGAAAAAGAAAAAGACCGTGCCACATACCTGTTCTTACAATGGTTTGTAAGCGAACAAGTAGAAGAAGAAATCCTATTTCAAACAATTCTTCAAAAATTTGAGATATTTGGCAGAGAGAAATTGGCAGTATATCAAATTGATCAATTCCTAGCATCAATTAGATCTCAGGTTATGGCTAAGAAGCAGAGCTCTAGTTGATCTTCTTGAAATATTTAGATTAGGCTATTGGACGCTCAAGCATATGATAGACGATCCTGGGTAGATCTAGATAATTGAATAGACGCCTACCAACAGGGTCTTACGGATCGAACATCTGCGGGAATAATTGACTATCCATGCAGACAAAAAGTATTCAGCACATTTAGGGGGGGTTTCGCATGTGTTTCATCTATAGTAATTAAAATCGAGCTAAACAATGTATTGCAACTCGCCAAATTATGATTATCTCTTTGTTCATTGTTATATAATCTTAAATAAATTGATGCCTTAATTAATATATGAGCAAAGAAAAAGGCCCTTTTAGATGTGAAGTGTGTAGCACAGAATTCAATTCGCAAGAAGAGCTTGCTTACCATGAGAAATATTCCACATACAGAAGACCGGGATGTTGCTGGCAATAGTAACATAAATAAAAATGGAGAAATAGATATGTCATTCATTTGACCCTAAAATAATTAGACCACCAATTTGAAACTTCTAGATCTCTGTATGAATGAATAGGATCATATGGACCAGATTTTAACCAAATAAATACATAGTTTAATGTGAATGCAGATGGGTAAGGAAAGAAATACATAATATTTTTTGGAGTGGAGGTAACTTGTATAGCAATGCTTCGTGTCCACGTGGCACCAGATCAATAAATTCAATCCTTCAACCTTTGTATTGTAGTTTATTTTCTTTTCTCCCCCTCTCACCATATTGAGTAAGAACTTCAAACACTGACATGGGTTTGGGCCCAAGGAGGGGGTTGGCAAGACCTTAAAGTGTATTAAATATTTCACGAATGACTCTTGCTCTGAACATTTAACGTTCTTTTGCCTTATCAGGATCTCATCGCTATGTATGCTTGCAAATAAAATCGATTTACTACATTTTTTTGTTTATAGTAAATTCGCATAAAAGGGGGGTCGGTGCTTGCATGAGGTTCTTTTATTAGTATTGAACGGTCTAATTGAACGTTCTGAACGAATCATCGGAAAAGCCCATAAGGTAAATTAATCTGGTATCTTGAACAAAAGTGTGTTCAAATGCAGCGTTCAATTGCTTTGAGCGTGATACATAATGAATGGTAGTGATTATCTGTTAGCGGTTAACAAATCTGTAAACGCAGGCTAAACCTGTTAACGAAATCTGTAAACAGTCGTTAACGAGCCTTCAGCGTTCAATTGCTTTGAGCGTGATACATAATGAATGGTAGTGATTATCTGTTAGCGGTTAACAAATCTGTAAACGCAGAACAAATGTGTTAACGAAATCTGTAAACAGTCGTTAATATGTTTTGAATCCACTGACAAACTCAAGAGCTTCGTTAATTGATAGCATCGCTATTCTAATGGATAGAACTTCACTGATATAATGCCTTCTTTCAAATAAATTCTACCTCTAAATGTTAATGGGGTAAAAAATGGATAATGATTAAATGACCTATTGAGTAGCGCACTGCTAAAAAATGGTTGTAATGGTTACAAGCTCCCATTGAGGATATGTATATCAGTCAACCATATTCTTTGCTACCCTTGAGGACCGAGGACTATCAGTCCCTGCTATTTCTTTGTATCATTTCTTTAATTCCAAGATAGTCAACGAATGTTTTAATATTTTTAGTCTGAAAGTAAATAGAACCAGGACCTATTATTTCCGTTACTAATCCTTCTTCACCAAGTAAGGTGCTTTTTAACCCTCCAAACTTTCTAGCATTGTAGTTTGCATTTTCCCTTAGAGCCACGATATGATGATTATCAATTAGAATTCTTTCATCCTTCTGCAAATCCTTTTGCACAATCGCTCCAAATGTATTAAGATATAGATCTCCTTGACCATTAGCTTTCAGCATAAATAATTCGCTGCCAAATAGTCCTTTGGTGAAACCCTGCCATTGAGTATCCAACAATATATCGGATGACGAGGCAACGTAAGAACCAGATTGAACTATCAATCCGTTTTCAGGACCAATTTCCACCTTTATGATATCGCCTATTGGTGCGCCTGTAAGGCCAGTAGAACAACCACCTCCCTTTGCAATGTAATTATTTACGAAGAAGGATTCTCCACCTAACATACTTACCTTTAACTTTCCAAAGAATCCTCCTCCTTCTCTAGTTTTTGTCTTTACTTCAATATCTCCCTTCATGTATACCATTGCACCTACTTCTACCGTAATTGATTCGCCTTTATCTAATTGAATATCTAATATTGCCATCGGTTCCTTTACAATTTGATACCGCATTATGATTCATCTGAAGAGTCAATAACCCGTCTTTACTTATTGAGGCTTCGTAAGCTATTTGCGAAAAAATTATCTCGAACTGGAAATACAATAAGATGGTTTTTATTTTTCAGGTCATCTCCATTCACGATATAAAGTGTACAACTCCTTTAGAGGTTGAAACAAGCTTCTGCCGATGAGATGATGGAATAGCATTGCCGCTACCACCTCTTAGAATCTCATTTCATATTCCAAACAGGATCGGATTAGCTTTGATCTACACAAATGACCATCTGACGAAGTGAGTACCCAAAAGTCTGAATCAAGAACATAGATACCGTTCCGATTTTTTCCAATCAAATCATAAATATATGCATCTTCATACAATTACTGATATTAGCTACTTGTATAGTTGGTTGTATATTTGTTAAAACATACAATGAAGCTAGAGAACCCATGTAAGTGATGAGAAATGTACCTATCTGCATAAGTACACCAGTTAATTTGATCGATAGGTAATGCAGAACACTATCAATATAAACTAACAATTTATGGAAATTTGTGCAGATTGCGGTTTTGACCTAAAAGGAATGAAAAGTTCTGCCCTTCCTAAGGAAATTCTGTTTCTGCAGACCACTCTTCCTATGCCGAGATCATTCTAGATATAACTCTCCCTATCTTTTTGAGAAGTCATTAAGGCTAACCTTGAAAACCCG
>JAATVR010000304.1 GCA_014523665.1 Nitrososphaerales archaeon TH526 | reverse complement strand
GAATGACAGGATATACATATCTACCACACCTTCATTTTCAGGTCTTTGTAGTTACTGGATTTAATATGTGGACAGACTTCGAGACTTTGGAGGTTCGATTTTAATATTCTCCCTGAGCCAGGTCTATCCACATCTCTTCATCGCTATTATAGCCCAAACTTTCGCCTATGACTGTGATAGATCCACGTCTACATATAGATTAGATAGCTATCAATACTAATAAAAATATTAAATTGTTCTTGTGTTGATTGTGGTCAAGAATTTGAATCACGTGAAGAGCTAGAAGAACATGAGACAAAGCATCAAAATCTATCAAAAACGAGAGATGATGTTTAAGACAAGCTCAGAGCTTCTATGCAGGAGATATCGCGGTCCGATGAACTGCCACGCGCAATAAGCTATTATTCGGTCTTGCATTGTGGCTAACAGCAATTAATCTCTTCATTCCTGGCCATACAATTGAAGGCAATGCGAGAGCAATGACTAGTACCGTAAAGACTCAATCTAACTGAATAAAACGTTTAAAAATTAATTTACCCTAGCTATTATCTAGCTAGGCTGATTCTTATTAGCAGGCAGGCAGTACTATGCGTAAACTTCTCTTTGTCTATTAACTGATAACTCTGCTGCAGTTTCTCTTGCTGTGTTTGCGATGGTTTTTGCACTATCCACATTTATTCTTGATAGCTCTTTCGTATGGCGTTGTGCTCGTTCGAATGCGTTTCCAATAGCTTCAATATTTCCAAATAAGATATCATTAGTTATTCTTGCTGATGCTGAGACGTTCTCAACAAAATTGCTGACTGATCTGGCATATATCTCTGCTGATACTCTTGGAGAAAACCAATGATGGTACATACTGTTGACATTCTCATAATACGGAGCTGCAGAGTTGAAGAATGAATTCAATACCGTCTTTTGAGTTTCGATAAAGTCTTCGACCATTTTCCCAGTTGATTCTAGTGCCTGTTCTTCATAGTTTTTAACAGCATTTGCATATTGTGGAACTTGAGCTTTTGCTTCAGTTATTGATCTTCTTAAATTCTTTTTCGTTTCATCTAGTGATCGGTCAAATGTAGTTTGAAATTCTTGTGCTGTCACCTGTTGTTGTCCAACTTCTTGCAATGTTTCGACTGCTTCGAGTTTATCTTCTACGCTCTTGGCTTGTCCAGCGACCTTTTTGGTGTCTTCGATAGCTTTTGTTTCTTCTCTTTTCGACATCTAAGATCTTCTCACGATAGTTATATAAACACTGGCATTTAATGGAATTTGTCCCCATATAAGGTAACATCGGGCGTATTGCGGGATTAATACAGCGTATGTTCTAATATTATCTGTTAATGGATGCGATATCTGTAGCCTGGTTGGTTATAATGCAATAGATATATTCAAGAGATTGTTCTGTGATTCTTCAATAAATATCAATTCCGTCTTGAGAATAATATGCCCATAAGCATGGATTCTTTCATCGGTAATCATGGAACAAGATGAATGGGTAAAGAAACAAAAGTCGTATACCAAATTTGTGCACACTGCATACTCAGGCTGTATCAAAATAATGAATAATTAACTATTTCCATTCTCACGGATCAAGTCCCCCTTTAGAACGCCTCATCGGCTTACTGATCCCCCATCGACTATCAACGTGTGACCTAAGACAAAAGATGCATTGTCAGATAATAGCCAGACCACTGCATTAGCAATCTCTTCTGGATCTGCAATGCGCCCTATTGGATGCATTGACGTTAAGGTTTCGAGAAGTTGATTATCTCCGAATACTCTTTTAGCCATATCAGTTACAACACCGCCTGGAGCTATAGCATTTATTCTGATTCCAGATTTGGCATATTCTAATGCAGCTGATTTGGTAAGTCCGAGCACAGCGTGTTTGCTTGCAATATAAATCGGCATCTGTGGAAATCCTATTATGCCTGCTACTGAAGAATTATTTACTATTGCTCCACCGCCGCTTTTAATCATCTCCGGAATTTCATATTTCATAGATAACCATACGCCCTTGACATTTATGTTCATGATCTGATCGAAAATTTCTGATTTCTGATCTGTAAACGGTGTCATTATTTCTTCAATCCCAGCGTTATT
>JAATVR010000303.1 GCA_014523665.1 Nitrososphaerales archaeon TH526 | reverse complement strand
TCTTTGGATCATTTAGGGAGAGTAAAGCAGCCATGTTGTATTGGAAGCTCTGATACTAAAAATGGATTGAAGCCAATCTGCGAACGCTGTGGACTTGGTTGCTACTCGGTACTAGTTGCAAATGGAATAAAGGGAAATAATATTAATCTAGATCTTACACCACCACAGTAGGCGACTAGGATTGCTTTTATCTTGTGACACTAACAAGTCAACTGAATTGTCATTCTGTTAATCAATCCTTCCTCCTACTATCGCTTGAGGAGGAAGATGGCTGTTCCAAACTCGCTTTCAACGCTGCTATCAAATCTTGTGTTTTTTGTGGTCCTTTAGTTGCTTGTCTAATTACGCGGACCTTACCCTTAGCCTTTGCATTTATTAACTTCTCTAGTTCTTCTGTATATTCATCATGGTAACGAGAGATATCGAAATCTTTACTTGTCAGATTTTCTACTAACAACTTACCTAACGACATTTCTTTTTCATCAATTGGGGGAACCTTGGCCTCTGATATCTCTGTAATGGTCTCAAGTGGTCTTATTTCACTTAGATAATGAAGCGTATGTAAAACAAGCCCCCTCTGATAAGCTCTAATGGCAACTAAGTGTTCCTTTTCCCCTCTTAACACTACCTTACCGATTGCGGCCATTTTTGTATCATGCAATACCTTCACTAACAACGAATATGCTTTATCTTGAACCTTGGGTGCAGATGTATCCTTTCCCTTCTTTCTGCTTCTTTTATCTATTGAATCGGGAGCAATATAATAGCTCTTGTCTACAAATAATGGGTCTAGCTCTTCTTCGTCGATAAATTCCTTAATGTTTATGGTCCTAGTGCTTTCTATAGCAATCTTTTCTAAATCTTGCTTTTCAATTATTACATGTTGGTCCTTGGCTATCTCATATCCCTTTTTTATTTCTGCATACTCAACTTCTCTTTCTTCGACCGGGCACCATTTCTTGTATCGTATTCTGTGACCCTCTTTATCTAGTTGATTAAATGAAAAATCTTTCGAAGTATCAATCGTCGTATACAGCTTAACAGGGACATTAACTAGTCCAAACGAGATGCTCCCCGTCCATATAGTGGAAACCAATAGACCAATCTAATTTGGTTCTTAAATCTAATAAATTCAGCTGTACATTGTAGAGAGCTGACTTTAGATGATAAAATTGTAGAAAAATGATTAGTGTGAAAAGTTCGATAATGAAATTACAGTATAATATTTGCAACCTTATCCGTGAGAAAAGTAAATTTCAGAGAGTAATTTGTAAAATCTAATAAACATACACCAACTAGTTAACAAGCTGACTATCATTCGTCTCGTAGGTTCAAAGTAATGGATTTGGTATCATGGTGTCTTTAGGTTATTCTCTTGATGATTCAGGGCTTACAATCTGAAATTATTAAATAGTATCATTAGCAAGAACCTGCTGAAATCGCTGAATGTATGAAGGTGCCTATGTTTATGATTCAACTGGAAAAGGGATTGGTAAGGTGTCAAAAGTTATCAATCCGGACTATATAATAGTAAAGAAAAAAGGATTGATATCAGATGAAGAGTTTCAGATACCCGTTAGTTGTGTCTCCCATTTCAATTCATCAGAGGATAATTTATCCATAACACTAACTATTGATCACTCCCGTTTGAAACATGGCTTTGAGATTGTTAGTGGTGGTAGTGGTGGAGCGATTCCTTCTGCTCATGAGCCTAAGCTTATTCCAACTTCGAAGGAGACTATACGTTATACCGTGGATGAAACGCAACATAGCGACAACACATCAGATCCGAATGCTAATAGTTTTACGAATTCCTCATCGTACACGAATGATCGATTGCCTCATGATTCTTCTTTTATCTGTGATATGTGTACTGAAAAATTCGACAATCAAGAGAAATTGCGATCGCATAGAAGGTCAGAACATAACGCTGCCATAGACGTATGAATTGATAAACTGCGTGAACCAAACCAACCTGTTGCAGTTTCGAGTATTTATTTCTCAGACGTCAATATCGTCTTCATAGTGATTACTCTGCTACATTTTGACAGCTAGGTGGCTGGCTAGCAATGATTTGCCTTTACAACGAAATGACTTTAGGCAAGAACATTTTGAATGAGGATGAATCAATAGCTAGAGATTTGATCGTTACCATACTGGTATCAATATACCATCCTAATTCATATATTGAGATCAACTAATAATGTTCTTTCATATAACTACTGAAGGCAGAATCGATTTAGATCCCTTTTCATCTCTAGTCATGATAATATAACTAATATGGGTGTTAACTCCAGCATTCTTGACTAAATGCCTGCTACCCTTATCGATGGAAATGCCGTCTCCACAAGTATAAAAGCAAGGCTTACGAAGCGTGTCAGCGAACTAAATGAGAAAGGAATCTCACCGTGCTTGGCCACGATCCTCGTAGGTAATGATCCTGCATCAGCAATCTACATACAGAATAAACAAAAGGCAGCTAAGCAGGTGGGGCTAGTCACCCAGGACCATCGGTTAAAAGATGATCTTTCACAGGAGGAGCTGACACTTCTAATTGATTCATTGAACAATGATTCCCAGGTCCACGGAATTCTAGTGCAGTTACCTCTTCCCGAACATATCAACGAGTTCAACATAATAAACAAAATCCTTCCAAGCAAAGATGTCGATGGTTTAACTGCTATCAATTCAGGGTTATTACTGCATCGCGAGGCTTCACTCAAACCATGTACGCCATCTGGAATTATGAAATTGTTGGACTATTATAATATCAGAATCATGTCTCAGAATGTAGTAATAATAAATAGATCCATCTTGGTGGGCAAGCCTTTAGCTTTGCTTATGCTTGAGCGTGATGCAACCGTCACCATATGCCATTCGAAAACAGTAAATTTGAATCATCTATTATTGGGAGCAGATATGATAATAACCGCAGTCGGAGACAGAAATAAATTCGTTCTCAACTCTGAAATGGTTAAGGAAAAAGCCATAGTTATAGATGTTGGAACGAATCGACAATCAGGAAAATTAGTAGGTGATGTAGATTTTGAATCTGTCAAGGAAAAAGCTTCATGGATAACTCCAGTTCCAGGAGGAGTGGGTCCTATGACCATAGCTATGCTTTTGAGTAACACGGTTACAGCTGCTTTGAATCCTTCATCACGTCAGTAGTCTGGCATTTACATAAACTATTTTCCATGAATACGTCTACTTCCATCCTGATTTCTTTTGACGACGGGAAGTAACTTTCACAGAAAGCAAGGACAGTTATTCACATATC
>JAATVR010000302.1 GCA_014523665.1 Nitrososphaerales archaeon TH526 | reverse complement strand
TTTTCTTCATTTCTTCTGCGATCGTTGTCATATAGACGCAAATACTACGACGCTAATTTAAGCGTGAGTTCACTAGGTCTTGGTCTAGCCTATCCTCTTCAACTTTCAGTCTATCCATTAGAGCACGCATGTATTAGACTGTACCCGGTTCGGTCCGTCTCCACCGCCCCTCCCTCATTCAGTTTATTCTTAACCTCCAGTGCTTTCTCGCTATGCCCACTATCGCCTTTTTCTAATAAATAGAGCGTAAAACCTGAGACATTATGATATATCGTCAAGTTTAGCTCGCTGATATCCAGTAGCATCTTTAACTTGATACATACGCAAGCATAGGCATAGGTATACCATTGATAACTACAAAAAACTTTTATAGACTATACAAGTGATCGGTGAGAAATGACAGCAGACGACACAGTAGGATTACATAACGCGCCAGCAGTAACAGCACCAAAAAAAGAATGGGAATCATACATACATGGCCTTGGTCCTAAGGAAGCAGAAGCACTTTACATCAAACTTAGGAATATCACTTACATAACAGATGAATTAAGGACAATGATACAAGATATGGTTGATGAGGTAGATATAGCGTATCATAAGGCAGCAATTTGCATTAATATATTCCATGATGTGATAAAGAAAGGAGGTTATCCAGAAGATAAAGTATTAGAAATAGTAAAGAAACATCTGGAACGAGAACAATATATAGATCATCAGCACATGGATAGAATTTGGAAATATGGCCTTGAACAAAAGAGTAAGAGACGAAACGAGGGTACTAGAAAACCAAGGAAAAAGCAACATACTAAATGATACCTTCAACACCAAAGCAGGAATCGGTAAGAGAACATTACCCATTTTTAACAAGCAAAGCAAGGCTTAGAGCTTTACTTAGACAGATTGAGAATATAACTAACAAGGATGTTCTTCAATTGAGAAGGATATAGAGATTAACATACACTTACCTAATAGAATATCATTGAACATAGTAGTAAAATGAAGTAACAGCTGGGACTAGGCGGATATGTCGGACTGTTAAAACAAAAAGGGAGTGTGTACCACGTCTTTAAGTACAATCAAGGGTGTTATGACCCTCCACAAAGGATCATGTTGGCATAAGGCGGAAGTAGAATCATAATAAATTAAGGGAAGACTAAACTCACAATAGTTTATTCTTTAGTACCGAAGTTGCTACCCTTTCTTTTACTAATTACTAAAGGGAATAGTGGTAGGAGCTAGCCCGTCGCAATTGTAGATAGAAATTTATACTAACAAACCAAAGCCTATCTTTCCATGACAATATTACGCTATTAAATTAGATTTCAATGTCCGTATGAAAGGTCCAATATTAGGGCAGATGAAGACATTGGAGATAAGAATTCTAACTTCGATGTAGATAACTTATTTAGATTACAAAGAATGGCCTTGACGGTCGAAATTGCATTTGCTAAAGCAAGAAAGGAAGATCCAAGGATTAGAATAAGGAATATGAACGAATTACTTCACGCATTAACGTATAAATAGACACTCGCTAGAATACTAGAACAAGGAACAGAAACACATGAGATAAGCGATGATATCAGAACCTATCTAATAGATAGCTAATAGATAGTGTATAGATATGCATTACATTACCTAACTCCACTACTAGCTTATTTTTACACTAGCAATGATTTTAGAGAGCACAGAAGTAAAGGAAATAGCTTCCGGTATTATCCTGCAGAATCAAAAATGCCGTTATTTTTTCTCACCAGTTCAAACGCCTTTAGTGCACTTTTTTCTTTGTCTTTTATTTCTAGCATCATGTCAAAATCTAGACCTTCAGTTTGTTTTAAGAACTTTTTGAAGGATATGGGATCAAGTGTTGCTGTGTGCCTTCCTTTTCTAACTATAGGATGGCCATCATTACTTGGGATTGTTATGTCTTGACTACTATAGTCGACCATTGGCAGGCCATCTTTATTTTTTTTCCATGTCAATATTGCCCTCTTAAGGGGGTCTCTTATCAATACTTCTCTACTATCACCATAGCATTCATGATGAAAACTATCAAAAACTATAGGTAAGCCCGTTTGTTGGTAGATGCATAGACAATCTTCTATGCTATAAAGGTGGTCATCATTTTCTATAACAAGCCTTCTTTTAATCGAACTGTCTAATAACTGCAGACTATAATTGTAAGTCTTGATGAATCGATTTATTGCATTTAATTTATTTCCATAAACACCTCCTACATGTATTTGCACCTTTGCCGTTTCATCAAGACGCATTGTATCCAAAATCTTGCAATGATATATCAATTCATCAATGCTATTTTGTACTATCTTTTCATTAGGTGAATTAAGAACTATAAATTGATCAGGATGCATGGATATGCGGATATTGTGTTTCTTAATGTAATCCCCAACCTGTTCTAGCTCAGTCTGAAAAAACATATACCAGGGAAATTTGCAGACAGGATGTGATGCAAAAGGAACTAGATCTGAGCTAATTCTAAAAAATAATAAATCATTTTTGACATTATATCTTAGAAGCTTGTCCAGGTAGACTAGGTTGTTCTTAACAGTTTGAATTAGCTTGTTTTCAGAATACGATGCTAATCTAAAAGTAGAAGGAGTATTTCGAGGAATACTGTTGTTGATACAAGGATATCCTATTTTCATGGTAATGGGATTTTCAAGTTTGTCAAAGGAATGGATCCATTTGGGTATAGTACATATTGAGACAGGGATGCAGATACACATTTGCGGTTAACAAATCATATAGAAAAAAAGTGACTAGGATGATGGTGATGACGACGTCATATTTGATGAAGTTGTTCTAAACGGCGTCTTTCCATTTGTAAGAGTGAATGCAAAGATATCACCTATTGCAAAAACACCTTCGAATCCTTTTGTGCCAGCTGCCAAAGTATGAATTTGTTGCAGTAGCTGATGGTAGGGATATTTGTCTATGAATGTAACTTTTAGACTTGGATGTTTACACAGATTAGGTGCCGCAAATATCCCAGCATAACCTGCATCTAGAGTAATTATTTCCATCTAATCTATGCAATAGGTAGAGCTCTATTTAATGATGATGCTAACGATTCTACATAGTGCCTAACGATTGTGATTTGAAATTAGAAAATTTTGCTTAGGTTTGCGGTCATAGAAATTGTCCGAACTAAAGGTATTGACTCTAACAGGGTAGTCTTCATCAAAGCGTCCTGCCTTAAGCAAGCTGAGATTAGGAATATCCACTGAAGCTACATAAGTTTCAAGATTAACTTTATCGAACAAATCTATTATAATTCTTTTCTCCATTATTTTGTAAGACTTCAAAATATCGTTTTATCTTCAAGACTGCTTCTTGTTCAGAGCTGCCGGTTGAAGTAGAACTATCAAGAATTGACCTAGCGATTTCATTGAATGGAATTGGGATAATGCTATTTATTGTTACTTTAATAGCTCCATGTACGAGCGGATGTTGTGACTGTAAATCTTGTACAAAATCCTGGTGATTCAGATGAAGTTCTTCCAGCTGGAAGTACCGTTGTGATAGGTGTTAACGAGATATCGCCGGGAGCAGGCCATCACGAATAAGGCAGATAATATAGCAAACGAGGATTACGTATAAAACCCTAATCAAGAAGTTAATACTGGACGGACTTAAGATCTGACAATATCATTTACGTGAGACATCATATTTGTTACCGTATGACAGACATACTGTTAGAACATCAGAACCTATTGTTGGTAT
>JAATVR010000301.1 GCA_014523665.1 Nitrososphaerales archaeon TH526 | reverse complement strand
TTAGCTGAAATCATATACTGTTTTGCAGCTTCATTGGCTTTAGTTGCGTCACGAGACCCAATGAAGATATCGTGCTTCAAGCACCAGCGTAGTGCAAACCCTTCCCCCATTCCTCCTGTTCCGCCGACAATACCGATCTTCATCCTATTCAGATCCAACAGGCTCGAGTATGAAAACATTTTCTCAACCTTCTACTTGTCTAAATGGCTGTCTTCACTTGTTGGTTTACTCAACAATGCATTTTAATATGTAAGGATTGACTACAATCATGAAGATTTAGGTTGCCGTTGACGATTATGATGCGACATGGACAGGCAGAGAATAATGTAAACAAGATCTTGGTAGGTAGACATGTTGAAGCACACCTTACAGAGTATGGAAAGCATCAGGTTGCAGACACTGCTATGTACTTGAAGGAGATTCCGATAACCAGGATACTCGTTAGCCCAGTAATTAGAACAATCGAAACTGCAAAAATAGTATGTGAGATATTGGGCACCACCTACGAGGTAGATGAACGGCTCTATGAGATTGAGTTAGGAAAATTGGTTGGCATGAATTACGAAGAGATAGTTCAAAAATATGGCAATCTTTTCCTTAAATTTTATTCAGGAAATGATCCTACCTTGCTTAGTTACGGCGTTGAATCATTTATATCTGTAAAAAATCGTATGAACAATCTGCTCGAAGAACTTGGACACAGATGCGAGGATGAGAATGTTCTTCTTATAACTCATCTAGATCCGATCAAAGCGGCGATTTCTGTTCTTTTAGATCTTAATCCAAAGTCACTCTATAGATGGCACATACGCAATGCGTCATTAACTATACTTAGGCAAGAGAGCCAGGTCTATTCACTCTCGGCTGTAAATTTAATGAGTATCAACAGATACTTTGAAGAATAAGGGGGAGTTTGATCGTGAAGAAATTTGGGTTACATTAACATCTTTATTATGACCATCATTCCTACAACTCGAATAACTTCTAGGGGGGGGCAAAGTGAATCAACTCTGTCTCTGTGTGTAATAAATTAAATAGTTTGAGCCCTCACTAATTTACATCCCGTATGGATTTATTCACTAGGTTCAAGCCTAACATATCAGGACCTCGTAGCGTTTTTGTTCTTTTCATGTTATTCCTATACTGTCTACCGCTTGTTATCCTTAGCTTTGCCTCTACTAACTTCGCTTTTTCTCATCTAGAACATCTCCCACATTACAATGGGGGCTTCTCCGGAGTTGGTAAATATTATATATTTCAGGGCATGGAGCCAGACTATCCACGACCTGGACAGCCGGCTGGAATTATTTTCAGTATCCAAGACAACAGAGGGAACGACATGACAAATATTGTAACTATGGTCGAAATCTATGATGAGAAATCCGGCGACCGGCTCGCAGTTTTTCCCTGGACCAAGCACGATGTTGGCGATTTTAGGCTCTATTACACATTTCCCCAGATCGGTAATTATGCGCTGGTCGTGAGCGTGGTTGATGATTCACCTGCTAGTGAGGGTAGAATAGGCCTTTCCAGTCCCGCAAGAAGTACACTTTTGGATAGTTCTGGCTGTGACTGTGAACGAGGATTGATGAATATTTCTGTAACTAATAATTTTGGCACGATCTATCTCGGCTCGATATTCACCGGAATTTTTATGGGCATTGCAGTACTAGGGGCGGTTCTTGGCCTTATCTTTCTTAAGAGAAGAAAGACAATCATGTCTGCAAATATTGGAGATAAACAAGTGTTAAAGTATTGTATCTTGTTCCTAGCTATGGCCGCGGGTTTTGTGCATATTGCGGTTTTCCCTGGACACGCTTCTTTAAGAATCGAATACAGTATCTTCCTCTTCGCCGCGGGAGCAGCTCAATTCGCGTATGGTATAGTGTACGTATTGGTTTCATTAAACGAATCCAAGATCTCAAATGACATAGCCTCGGTTCGAACACACTATAGGAAAACGGCGATCTTGAACCTGTTTGGTCTGATTGGTAGCTCTGTATTGCTTGGACTATATCTTTATTCTGTGATTTTTCCGCCTCCTTTATCACCTAACAATGTTGCCGAGCAGATTGATGTTGCGGGTGTACTTGCTAAATCGACTGAAGCGATATTGGTGGGAGGGGTGGTGTACCTCATGATATGGGAACGTCGAAGGTTTAGATCGGAGCTTATCCGATACCAACAACAATCAGGGAATAAGTTATGACGAAACTTGGTAATGGTTTCATAAACATTGTAACCTGTGACCCGTATTAGAAACCTTAAATTAGAAGTACGGGGCTAATGAGCTAACGAGTGAATCTGGAATGGTATCTAGATCAGCATTACCTTGGACCATGATAGGATGCCTATCGGTTATTTGTTATTTGTCTATTTTCGGAAGCAATTTCATCCATGTATATGCTCAGGGAGCTGAAGATCTTATTATAAGAAGAGTGGCGGTATGGGACCTCTTCTATCAAGGTATGGTAGCGGCTTTTGTAGTAGGCGCGCTGGTTCAAGGTACGTTAGTTTACATCTACTGGCGATTCAGGGAATCCAACCCTAAAAATAGGGTGCGAACTGAAAAGAAGGAGGCATAGCAGTTATGGGTCATGCTACAATAGAATGGATCTATATCGGGGCTGTAATATCAATTCTGTGCTGGGTCGGTGCATCTGCGTGGAACGTAGAGCATCAACTTGAAGCTGCCCCTCCGAATGCAGAGACTATAAAGGTTATTGGACAGCAATGGTTTTGGACCTTTGAGCATGAAGATGGGACAAAGGAGGTTGGTGAATTGCACGTTAAACAGAACGTTCCGTATAGGTTTGAAATTACTTCTCAAGACGTTATCCACGATTTCAATGTACCTGATTTCGTTATACTGATGGATGCTGTTCCCGGACGCATTAACACGCTCTGGAATGTGTTTGACGTTCCAGGGGAATATTTGATTCAATGCAGGGAATATTGTGGATTGCTTCATTATAACATGAGAGGTAAATTATTTGTTGAACCTGCCTCTGCAGAGTCACAATCACCAGAATCAGCACCGACAACCACTGCCGCACCGGTTGCATCACCTTCAGCCGCTTCGGGCAATCAGACCAACCAAACCAGCACTGCAGCAGGACCTTCAGTGACTCTCAATATACTAGAAGGTGCGTCAGTGCAAGGAAATCCAGCGTATGATCCTGATCCATTATCAGTCACTGCTGGAGATGTAGTGGAAGTATCAAATCAAGACACAGTACCTCATACTGCCACAAGTGGCTCTGGACCGGAAGATCCTGAATCGGGAAGCCAGTTTGACACAAGTATCATCGATGCAGGCGCAACAGCTCAGATAGATACTGCCAGTCTTGCAGCTGGAGATCATCCATTCTACTGTTCGGTCCATCCTTACATGCTAGGTAGTATGACGGTCAAATAGCTGCTAGCTTAGACGCTGTTATGTTGTAAGCAGAATAGCAATTATCCACACATTCGAGTGTTAGTTAGGTAATCTGCACGAGCTGATAGCAGGATTACTTTAAATGCAGCCAGGACAATTATATCATGTTAAAGCTTGTTTGTAACTTGAGTTGTGTTGTGACCATAGATGAATTAAAGCCAACTCTACCCTGTCCGAAACCTAACAGCCTAAGAACTAATGGGCACTGACGATCTCTAGCGCCTATCGTGAAAGAAAGCCTATAAAACCATAAACTATGGCACCTTTTGAATCCCCCCTTAATTGATATATACTTATATTAAGCATTTCGAAGTACATTCTTTAATGGTCTTTCTTGAGGTCAAGGACCTTCGTGCAAATATCGATAATAAGGAAATACTGAGTGGGCTAAGTTTGAAGGTTGACAAAGGTGAGGTTCATGTAATTATGGGCCCTAATGGTTCTGGCAAGAGCACATTTGCAAACGTCTTACTTGGGCATCCGAAGTATACAGTTACTGGAGGAGATGCTCTGATCAAAGGTGAAAGTATCCGGAATCTAACCACTGATGAGAGAACGAAAAAAGGTCTATTCCTTGGCTTTCAGTATCCTATTGAAATCCCAGGAGTTGGATACAGTCACTTTTTGAGAAATGCTTATAATACTCTGAACAAATCACTAGCCGATGATCAAAAAGACCGTGAAGTTTTCCTTACAGTAAGAGAATTTCATGAATATGTCAAAAAGAATCTAGATTCCGTGGGTCTAGATAAATCATTTCTAAGCAGGTATTTGAATGAAGGATTTTCTGGAGGAGAGAAAAAAAGATCAGAAGTCATGCAGATGTTGGTCCTTAAGCCAAACTTGGCGATCCTCGATGAACCTGATTCAGGCCTGGATATTGATGCTGTGAAAGCTGTTGCTGAAGCAATCAACCAACTAATTGATACTGGAGCTGGCGTAATTGTGATAACGCATTATGCTAGAATCTTGCGTTACTTATCGAAACTTGATTTTGTACATGTGATGGCAAGAGGTAAGATCATCAAGTCAGGGGACAAGACTCTTGCAGATGAGCTCGAAGCTAGAGGATATTCATGGTTAGGCTTGGAAGATAAGTAGAACTTACTCAACCCAGATAGAGTAGGATATAATGGAAGTTCAACGTAAAAAGGATCAGATTAAAACTGATAAATCCACTTTTCTTAACTATTCATTTTTCAGAATTGACCCGAAATGGCGTTGGATGAATGAGGTGGCAAAGGAAGAGGCAGCAAAGGAATTTGCGACCCTAGTCAGTGTCGCGAACACCAAATTACGGGTTCATACATACACCACTCTCGGACTTCACAGCGGGACAGATTTCATGCTTTGGATGGTTTCCGATTCAGTTGAAATGTTTCAGACGTTTACGTCTAAGATCTACAGTACTATAATAGGAAAATACATTGAACCTGCCTTCTTGTACCTCTCGTCCTTCAAGAGATCTGTTTATTCCGATAAAGTGACGCCGTCTTTTATGACAGACTCTAAACCACTGAAATATCTAATTGTCTATCCATTTGTGAAGTCAAGAGAATGGTACCTTTTGCCATTTGAAGAGCGTAAAAAAATGATGGATGAGCATATTACAATTGGAAGAAAATTTCCAGAGATTAGACTGAATACGTCCTATTCGTATGGGATTGATGATAATGACTTTACTCTTGCGTTTGAGACCAATGATCTATCAAAATTTCAGGATCTGATTCTTCAATTGCGTGAAACAAAGGTGAGTTTGTACGTTGTAAAAGATACTCCCATGATAGTATGCTTGCAAAAAGATATACAGAATATTATCATGGGGCTTGGGTGATGCACTGATCATGACAATATCCGCACTAAAGGAATGGGCTATTGTGTGTAAGGGATTGGAAGAGGGAAGGCAAACAATACTGCTAAGAAAAGGAGGGATAATGGAACGCAAGCACGGCTTTGAATTGAGACATAATGATTTCTATATATTCCCAACCTATGAACATCAATCAAAGGATCTATTACAACAAGAATACGCGGATAAATTTGAGTCAATATTGCAAGGTGAGCATCTCAATAATCTGAATACGATTTACCTTTACGCAAAGGTTATCTTCATCACTGAGACATTTAGCAGGGAAATGGTTCATGACTTACGCGACTTTCATATATGGAACGAGAAATACATAAACGCAAGGATGAATTACAACCCTGAGAAACCTCTCAGCATTATTCTTCTTCGTGTATACCGATTGAACAAAGCCTTAAGTGTCTCTCTCAGTCCACAACAAGCAGGGTGTAGGTCATGGATCGACTTTCAGTCTTTAAGTACGGAGAATTTTCAAGACGAAATAGGGAAACCGGTTCTAAGTAACGATATCTTTCAGAAAAGGCAGACGCAATTAATGGAGGCAATTGATATCTAGATGAAATATCGTCGATTGGGTAAAAGTGGAATTCTGGTAAGTGAGATAGGTTTCGGTGCATGGACAATAGCGCTAGACTGGTGGGGTGGAAAAAAGATCGACGATGATGTGGCTATACGAATGTTAAAGCGAGCATTTGATCTAGGTATCAATTTTTTTGAAACGTCTGACGTTTATGGAAAAGGGAGAAGTGAAAAGCTCATAGGTGAGGCCTTTAAGGGAGTGAACCGTGATGAGGTTATCTATTCAACCAAATGGGGTTACGATATTTACGGTGCTGAGCAGGTTGGCCATAATGAACTCCCACAGAAACATGATCCATCTTTCATGAATTATGCGTTAGAAGAGAGTATTAACAGACTACAAACGGATTTCGTAGACGTGTATTCTCTACACAACCCTAAGATGAATGCGATCCAGGATGACGCTCTATTTCAGACACTTAATAAAACACGGAAAGATGGCAGGATTAGAAGTTATGGAGTCGCATTGGGACCGGCTATAGGATGGAAGGAGGAGGGAATTTTGTCAATGGAAAAAAGGGATGTAACTTGTCTTCAGAGCGTCTACAATCTGTTGGAACAGGATCCTGTGAAGGATTTCTTTCAGATCGCTGGAGCTAACGACGTAGGCCTTATGGTTCGAGTTCCTGATGCGTCTGGAGTGCTTACAGGAAAGGTGAACAAAGATACGGTATTTGATAAAAATGATCACCGGAGTACGAGGAAGAAAGAATGGATCGCTCAAGCCCTTCAGAAAATAGAGCACATAAAACCAATCGCCGATTCGTATGGTTGGACAATCACTGAACTCGCTATAAAATTTATCCTTTCTCAAACTAAGATTTCATCGGTTCTGCCGACAGTAATCAATTCGGAAGAGATCGAATCATTCACAAACATGTCTGATGGGAAGTACCTTAGGCAGAATGACTTGGAAGCACTCTCTCAGATGTATGACAAAGATTTTTACACAACAACCATAAGAAAATAAATAAATAAACACGTTCTGGTCATGTTTCTATGTCTGGGTGACAATGATGGCCAGTTCAGTGATCGTGTTCAGCCCCACCTTTCAAGCCATCTATGGTTTGTGGATCAGACTGAACATATGATGACAAAAGGCCGTCACATTCTCACTCAAAGTACTTTACTCTCTGTTTCTTGAATTCGCGAGTGCTGAAAAGAATAGAATATTCTTGAATTTTCACTACGGAAGACATGGTTTGAGCTATTCTTTCTGCAGCACTAAGCGTTCTGGCATGAACCATACTAAAGAGGTTAAATGGCCAGTCAGAAAACACGGGTCTACGGTAGCAATGACTAACTTGGGGAAACTCAGCTAATTTGTATCCCACTTCGTCGATCTTGTTGTCTGGTACTTTCCATACTACCATACCATTTGCTGAAAACCCTGCGTCTCTATGACGCAGTATGGCGGCAAATCTTCGCATCACACCTATCTGCTCGTACTCCTTTGCTTTTGCAAAGAGTTCACCTGTAGATATCCCAAGAACTGTAGCGGCCTTCTGGAATGGCTCTGAAGTTGTTTCGATGTCTTCTTGTAGCGCACGAATAAACCTTTTGTCCAAATCGGTGGCTGTAAACTTTGCCTGACTTACGGTTTTTAATTTTTCAGTAGGTTTAGGATACGAAGGATCCTGATTGAGCACATCTAACTTTACACCAATCTTGTAGAGTTTGAGTGTGGGTAATACCCTGTACTTTACGACACCGTCTAGTGTGGCCATTCGTTCGAGGTCTCGTTTCATATCGCCGAAAGGAGGAACTGCCAATGTGAACCACATATTATACTCATGGTTCCTTTCGTAATTATGGCTGACTCCGGGATGGCTGTTTACCTCATTTGCAACTTGCTCTAGCTTGTCCTTTAGCACAGAGAACGCGACCAGAGTGCTTTTATAACCCAATCGTCTGGTATCAAAGATTGCATTGATCTGTCTTATCAGACCAATCCTTTTTAGTATTCTTATCCTTTCTAGGACTTCTTCCTCAGACACGTCGTATCGTTTAGAGATTTCTAAAAAAGGTCTATCCACTAAAGGAAACTGCCACTGGATTTCATTCAGTAGTTGTTTATCCAATGAATCGATAGTTTGCAGCTGCATCAGGTAGTCACAGTTTACAAATGGGCCTGCATTATTAAATGCTCCTCAAGTTATCACAGTTGTGCATAGCGTAGCAGTAAATCTCATGTTTTGTTCATTAATTCTATCAGGATGATTTTTAAATCAGGAGTCTTATTTTAGAGAGGGGGAGAAGGAAAGATGACTTGGTTTAGGGACCCTTTGGGTCATATTATTGAATCGAAAAATAAAACACACAGGCTAGTATATTGTTCGTTGTGCCAGAAATTGGCAAGTAAATCAGATTGTATAAAATTAAGAGTAAGTAATAGGAATGGGAAGTTGTACGAGATTAGGTCATACAAATATAGCAAAGTATCCGGTACAAAACGTCATTATGAAGAAGAGTCGACCAGACTACTGAAAGGTTCTGAACACGAGATTCAGAGCGTAATTGGGGAGCTCAATTAGAATTTCGAATACATTGTTGCTAATGCCGTTCATTTAATGTAAATTCCTGCTCAGCTTTAGAGCATAGAATCGATAGTTTTCGTGAAGATCTTTTTTTAGGATGAATATTACTCAATGTCGTGACTGCGAGACTAACCTACTTTGGACATTCCGGGACCTCTATACCCGAGACTGAAATCGTCTATCATATCCTTTCAAGCATGCTCGGATCTGTCGAAGAAGAGGAAATCGCTACAAATGACAGCCGAATCTATACAGTACTAGAAATTGGCTTTCCTGTTCTCTACGGTGATGATTTTTTTGCCCTATTTACCGCTGACAAATGGCGCAAGTTAAAGAATGTTATTACAGAAATAAAAAAACGAAGAGGAAAGAGTCAAATGAAAATTGTAATTAGCTTCCCTGGGGTTTGTGGGGTACGCGGCGCTACTACTACCAGGCTCGTCCTTCAAACTATGGAGACAGACTACAAAAATGTTGAAAGGGCCATCGAGAGGGTTGAAGTATTAGTTGAAATAATCGAATCCCAAATGTCTGAAATGCCTGCAGATGTACTTGAAATGACTTACTGCTATGAATCTACACACGCAAGGTGGCGTCCCGCTTTCGTAAAAACTGTTAAGAGTATTTACAAATACACAAATGACAACTGGAAAATTATAGACTAATTTTTCTAATATTTGATCATATGGTCGGTAATACCTTAACCTATCTGGCCAATTACTGATGACTCATGTAATGACTTTAAGAGATCGCGATACTTCCGATCGATAAAATAAAGTGATTCTGATAATTTTTTTGATTTTCCATATTTAAACCTGACAAGCTCCCGATGTCGCCAAAGATGCTGACCTTCATGAATTGAAAGAGTTGTAAAGTAATCGGGACCTTTCAGGTTGTCCGGAAGCTTGATGCTCTGCGGTATAATGTATTCAATGGTAAACCATTCATCACCATCGGGATAGTCATTACCTGTCGCTATATCGAAATACAAATGCAATACATCTTCAACATTTAAGCCGCTTTCTTTGCTCAAAGGATGTTTAATAAACGACCTTCGGTAATCCATCTTTAATAATTCTGGCTCAAAATAATTCCGTATTATCGCAAGCCTAAAAATTGCATTTGACTCCTTAATATTCAAAGCTAGTATAACCAAGGATCTCCGTTTAATAACCTTTTTAACACGATGTCAGAAGGCACACACACTACCTCCTATTGCACGAGCTATTTATTTCCTGATACAGATGCTAATCAATATCAATATATTGCCTTCCCATAAATCTCCAATCTGGGCGGGGGTCGCCTAGCCTGGTAGGGCGTGGGATTGCTAATCCCATGTTCGTAAGAACTCGTGGGTTCGAATCCCACTCCCCGCGCCATATTAAGGGGTTCTTGTTTTGACGTTACAAGGGACATCATT
>JAATVR010000300.1 GCA_014523665.1 Nitrososphaerales archaeon TH526 | reverse complement strand
CGCAGAAGCGTTTGAAGTTATCAAGGTTTCTAAATGGTAGAATATTTATGCATCTTTACATTGATTTCTTGGTACATCTGAGTCTGCGCAATGTAATGCAGTTTGTCCATTAGTACCGATGATAATGAAATGATAATTAGATTTCAACATTTATGCCATTGCTGGATTCGTAATTCAAACCCCTCGATTTCATTATATAAGCCAAATCTACAACTCGTGCCCTTAGCAATCTCAGGTATAAGTCAACACTTTGGTGTCAATGTTGGATTAGATTTCAAAAGATTGCTGAAAGCCTCTATCCTTGCCAGTATTTTATTGGGTCTGAAAGTTTCATCAGATCAAAATAATAGTTAATTCATTTTTCTCCAGCATCATTTGCTTAGGTCGTTTTCATGAATTATGTTATAGGTTAGCAATTTTTTTTTGTGACCCAAACCAATCTAGTATCAAGCAGCTCCGCTATACCTTTCCCGCATCCTTAAGTCTGGAATTCATCCTCAACTCACCTTCGCTATACCTTTTTTTGTCATTATCATTATCCATAATTAAGTGGGGAATTTTTGTAGGTTTTCCATACTTGTCTAAGGCTACCATTGTTACGAATGCGGTCGCAGCATGTACTTTGCTATTGTCATCAAGATCCTCCGCCTCAACGTTTACCTCGATTTCCATGGACGACCTACGAACGTATGTTATTCTAGCAGAAATTATGAGTGCATTTCCTATGAAAACTGGTTTCAGGAATACCATTCGGTCTATACTTGCAGTAACGACGTTTGCCCCGCCAGAATGTCTTTTGGCTACCAAGCCTGCAATCAGGTCTACATGTTTTAGTATCACTCCCCCAAATACATTCCCTTTAGGGTTAGCATCGGAAGGTAACATCATCACAATCATCTCTGCCTCAGATTCCGTTGGACGTTTCCCCGGTTCCCCGCTATGGAAAGACAATACTATAGATCCGAATTATTATCACTATATATAACTAAATGCATAGAATTCATTTTAAGACCATAGACTTTGATTAATCCCCTTATCTAATGTGTCACTAGTCTTCCGGTAATTCTAATCTTGGTTAATGCAACTGAAAACCTAGATTCTTGACTCCCAATGACCCATACCTGTGATACCTAATAACAGAATTCCCAAGAAAAGGAACTTACGGTAATACTTTTATATATCAAAATACAATAAGAATGAAAATGACGCAGAAAATTCTAGCCGGAATTTTTGCTAGCATTCTGGTTGCCGGATTCGTTTTTTATCCCCTTCTTGTGGGAAGTCCTCAACCAGTAAAATCACTCAACACGGAGGTCACACCAACGGGTGTGAACAAGAAAGTGACGATGATAGCTAATGAGACTGTTGTACAAATTGCGCCAGATAATGCTCTCCATCCAGGAGGTGTGATGTACAATGCTTACACCTTTAACGGCACCATTCCTGGCCCAACTGTAGGAATAGACCAAGGCGACAACTTAACGATCACATTGATAAATAAAGGTAAGCTAATTCATAGCCTTGACTTTCATGCAGGTATAGGACCGTCTCAAGTATTATCAGGGAGCGTATCCCCAGGGGAGTCTAAGACGTGGAGCCTGATGGGTATTAATGGAGGCGGTTTTCTTTACCATTGTGGCGCTGACGGACTCAATGGAGTTTGGGAACACATAGCTAACGGCATGTATGGAACAATTGTGGTCCATCCACAAAATGAACAGAAGGCTAAGGAATTTGCCGTAACATTTAGCGAAATATACAACAATGCTGATCCAGGCGTCTTCAATGAAGTAAATGGGACCGGTTCGTTTGACATTGGGAAATTCTTAAGTGAAGATGCGGATTTGGTGCTCACCAATGGAATGGCATTCAAGTATGTTCCTTCAGTAGGACAGGTATCAAAGCTCGAACTCAATCCAAATGCGACTGTATTCAAGGTAAAACCTGGCGAGCCTACAAGATGGTTTATTAACAATCCAGGCCCTACTGATGGTGTTGCCTTCCACTTTATCTCTGGACAACAAGATGTTAGGGATGGATTTAATGCAGAAGCCAAAGATTATGGAGTGACACAACTTAATGATGAAAATTGGTGGATACCCCCAGGCTCTACATCGGTCATTGAGAGTACCTTCCCAGAACCAGGAGTCTACGTAGCGGTTGATCACAATATGGCTGATGTGGTTAAAGGAGGCGCTTTTGCTATACTCGCAGTTGATAATTCTACTGCGACCGACATCCCAGATGGCGCATGGGTTCCACCAAAAGGAAGTGAATTCGTAGGTGGAAATCAGCAAGCCCAATGGGTAGCTGAGTATGGTGGAGGCCAAGCTAACCAAACAGCTACTAGTGGTAGCAACCAAACAGCTGCTTAGGGGAAAACCCTAATCCTCTTATTTTTTTTGAGCTCTTGACGTTGACGATAAATGACTAGGACTGTTTATTTGAGCAATTAGGCGAACCTTTAACTTTACATGTGTGTTGGCCTATCAAACGATTACCAGAGCGAGAAGATCTGGATTGAATTCATACTATGCGAATGGTTAGGTGTTGCACAACTACAATTGCATCAATAGCTTTGTCGGCAAGACTATCAAATGATATAGTCTGAGTGATTATTGAAGATACAGTAGCCTGAAAAATTATTAATTATTTCAATTTTAGAGCATCTCACGTAATAAAGCTTTGAATAGAGCTATTTCGGCACACAGTATGTGTCAAATGATTTCTAAGATTTCGCCCAGTTTCCAGTAAAAAGTTTATCATATATGAATATAGTTATATAATATACATGATATGAGAAAAAATATGTAAAGTTTAACTAGTTGTATGCAGTATATTAATACATGTTAAGTCTAGGTGCGCAATCGGTAGCTCTAGATGGGGCCAAATTCGGGGCAATTGGTGGAGCAATTGCGACCTGGTCCATATCGTCTATTTTAGCTTTAGTAGAAGCAGGTGTTGCCTTGCCTATTGGCACCTTCTATTCCATCATCGGAATTGCACTAGGAATGGATAATGCGATTATCGCTTCATACTTTGGATTTGGCCTTCATATCTTGATCGGAACTCTGATGGGGGCTATTGTAGGCGCGGCAATCGTTCGATTGGTTTCTCATAGTCTATTGAAAGGAATATTATCAGGAATGGTAGCTGGAATCATAATTTGGCTAATCGTATTCCTTCCCATCACCGCCTTTCTTATTCAACCATCTATGACTCAGATCGTTACCTTGCTGGCACTCACTACAAACTTTTCCATATCAACGACTACAATTAATCAATTTATTCAAATCACCGCTTTGAGCTCGGTGTTGTTTCATCTTGTTTGGGGGGCACTGTTTGGATTTATCATTAGTTCCCTCTTCAGAATCAAATCTTATAGAAATGCGAATTGGAGATCAAGGTTAGAAAGTTATGTGGCTGACAAAGAAGATCAACAGAATACAAGAGTAAAGTTTAGGGTCCTGGGCTTTGGTATGTTGGCAGGATTTTTGGCCTCTGCTTGTATTAGCGGACTAATCTTTGTAGTAGAAAAAACCATCGATATCCCTGTGGGAACTTTCTACCTGGTACTGGTATCATCAATAACTCAATCCCATGCAGAATCAGTGAATATGATCGTCGCCGGTCTACTATTACATTTATTCACTGGTAGTATTATTGGCGTTATAATATCAATACCATTTGCTTTAAGAGACTTCAGAATCTTATCTGTTATACATAAGTATGCTCCGATATATGGACTCATCTGTGGGTTGATAGTTTGGGCATTTCTTTTTGTTCCAGTTACGTTTTGGGTCATTATGCCCTTGCTACGTAATCTCGATCAAGACCAACTTATAGTTCAACAGACTCCTGTGGGAACTGCATCGTCCATAACGGTTGGTAAACTCCTTTCAATAAATGATAAAATTCTAATCGGGGCACTAGTCTTTAACATGTTTTATGGATTAGTTGCGTCGATCATAATAAAATCCATGGCAGGTAAATTAGTGAGTCAGCCAAACCCTATCCAAAAGGTTTCTCTGTGATACCGTTTTAATTCCTTTCCTATCCCCATTAGAATCTAAACTCCAGAAGGCGTGATACATTCTTCTTGGACTCATTAAATGCCCCTATTGACATGTTGTTGATTTATGTTGACGTCTGCAAGGAGGACGACATGACTGCCGGTACTGTCTAATCCACTGCTTAGCGAAATAAGTAATAGGGTACAGTTATTGTATTAATATCGATAACCGCACTATGATAATGTCTGTATTTGAACAAGAACAGGTCGATGGAATTCTTGAATGAGCAACATATTGACGAAAATGCCATCCTGAGTTGGATCTGAATTTACTCGTATCCTTCCTGGTCCTTTCAAGCCTACGGCTGTGAGATACATCGTAAATAAAACTCACATCCAGAACATGCGTATTGCTGGAATTGGCCAAAGAGTACTTTTATATCGTAAGGTGTGGGATATATTCAGATTGAATCGGATACCTGCTAAGCGAGATCCTTTAATCGTGATTACTGGTTCATGCCAAAATTTTGAAAAGGAAAGAGGTAAAATCATTAAATTTATCGGAGATCTTGAGTTGGGAGCAGAGACGAAGTTTGAATATCAGTGCTATTCGACAGGAATTACGATGGGGTGGGAATTCTTTGAATTGTGTTTAGACCCTGACTTTGTTTATTCGCTTTTTAATATCTTCCCGGATATGAAAAAAGAAGAAGGTTCAATGTTGGAGCAGCAGTTTGTCCACTGGCTCTCCAAGCAGTTTAAGAAGCGAAAATTAGAGTATTATTTAAAGCTAAATGATGTTCCACGTGAAAAGACATCAGGGTTTAGACTTGATCCTAATAACTATAGAGATGATAGCCTGCTGGAGGAATGGAAATAGCTATCTATTCTGGCATAGAATATGCAAATGCATTTGATAAATTATGAATTGGTAAATGGCAGATTATGATAGTTGGCATAGTTGATCTCGCTCACTATGATTCCATGCAGTTGAATATTTCTACTATATATACTATATTCATTTAGGTGCTAACAAATACTAAAATTTCAATGACTTGTATCATAATCCTGTTATCAAATTAAATGAATTTTTCCATCCCTTAGGCCCTATTCCGTCAGACCGGACAACATTTTTTATCTTCGAGTCACACCATGAACCATCAGTCCTCTGGACTAGCACAGGAATGTCCATTAATTTTAGCATGGGTAGATCGTTTTCGCTATCGCCCAATCCGATAAAAATCGTTCTCCTTGGTTGATACTTTCGTCTAAAGAGATCAATTAGTACTCGGGTAGCCTTCCCCTTGTCATTTCCCTGCGTAATATCGGTGTACCTTCCCCCATATATTACTTTTAAGCCAGTCCTTGTGCAGACTCTAGCCAACCTGCCCAAGTCCGACGGATCTATTTCTAGAATTGTTTCTCCGTATTCACGTTTTGACATCCGCTTTGCGAAGGGCAATGGCATTCGTACCTTCCTACTTATTTCGTTCAAGGCCATATCTGTAGTACCTCTAAAGTTAATTTGGAGCTCCTCTCTAATTCTAGCTAATCGTTTTACTATTTCACTCGAACGACCCCCTATTTCAATGAGGCTATACCCGTTCTTCCTGGTATGATGACCTATCTCAAAGTCATCAAAATGTCCGTCTGGTATCACCACCGCTCCTCCATTTTCGATTATGAAAGGGTCAGAGATTCCAAGCTTATTTCTAATGTATTCCTGCTCATTGCGTGTCTTGGCAGAACAAAGAATGACCGGGATTCCCATCTTTGCTAATTTTTTTACTAGCAGATCAGTCCCTTCAAATTTGCCACTGTAAATGTCTATCAGGGTGCCATCAATATCGGTGAAAACTATCTTTTGCCATGTAGAATCATTCATTGTAAGTTTGGAAGCCAATCTCCTACAATTATTTCTTGACTACGAAATCCTGCGACTCAATCAAGAATGTATGGGCCGATTCGCGTAGTTGTCGGAGTCATGCGCATTACCATTTTCCAGGACATCAGGTAGTGGAATTAATCTGATAAATTGAGCCATAAGGCAAAAAAAGTGATGAAGATCTATTATGAAGCGTCAAAATCTCCGGCCTGTAATGGACTTCCCTTCTGGAGTAATTTAGATTGGGGAGGACAAAAAATCACTACAGATGATTCAATAGCGAGAAGCGTTTAAAGGCAACTAAGAATAATTACATTCTCCGGGATATGATGAGATGAAATTCCCACTACGGAATTTGATATTTGAAAAGATAAAACAGGCAGGAAACATCACCGATGTGGAGCTCCTAAATGGCCTCAATAAGGAGGAAATTCAGGTGAGCGACGACACATTTAACAAGATCTTACTTGACCTTGAAATATTTGGGCTCATTAGGGTCTCCTGGATCGAAAAGCACAAACGGAGAATAGAGGTCGCACCCGGGGATCTGAAGATTGACTACGTTGATAGCGTAGACTGATTTTTGAAAAATTATGATATGAGGAGAGGTTCAATTAACCGGTAGTAGAAGTAACATTGATTAGCTGAACCAGTAGGGGATGTAAGTTTCGTGCTCACCTAAGATAAGTTCTATTCGAAATGAACTATTATAATGCACTTAACGCGTCAATATGGAAGAAGAAATTAAATGAAAGGCCAATGTAATGAGACCACATGACAAAGGATCGGCAACAGCAAGATCTTTTGTTTAAACCTCTTATTGGAGCTGGAATTGTAATAGTTACTTTTAGCCTTGTCTGTCTGTGGATAGCAAATATGGCACTACCACAAGAGGAATCGGAAGGATTTAGAATAATAGGATACCGTTTCCTAGTAGGTGGAATAATATCGATTGTCATCGGCTACGTTTCAAAGCATTACCATTATCTCTACAATTATGGCAAATATTATTGGAATCAGCTTCCATTTAGAAGAGGTAGAAAAAATTCTAGCAGGTTTTCAGATTGGTATAAGCCGTAGCTGCATTTAGCAAGATTCATGAAAAAGCACTGATGAAAGGGTATATTCTAAGCTAAGCTGTCGTTCGACACGATCGTTTTGTGATGGGCTCATATAATTGAAATAAAATGGAGAGTGGATCTGTAATCCAGTTAAAAAAGATGAACAATCTCTGCATTATAATCCAGTTAAAAAAGATGAACAATCTCTGCATTATAATGCAAAATAACGTATAACATACACGCCGTGCAATGAAATGGAATTCTCCCAAATTCACTGAATCCGGACTTAGGAGCCAGATCTAGCAAAGTTTATCTCTCTTGGAGACTATTCTAGGTATGATGTTAACCGGGGTCTTTTTTTGCTGAACTGCTATAATTATAATTTACAAAGCAATGTGAAAGTATCATTTAAGGTACTTCGTACTTGTTTGTTTAGGTGGCGTCAGAGGTAAGAAGGAGTATGGCTTCTAGGATCGAACAAGAAAATCCTGAGCAGGACAGAATTTTGGTCGTAGACGACGAACTGGACGTGAACATCTCTTTGCACATGGTTCTGGAAACTAATGGTTTCAAGGTCGATTCATATAGCGATCCTAGAGAAGTCCTTCAGAATTTTCGTCCCGGTGTTTATGGCCTCATAATACTTGACATAAAGATGCCTCATCTTAATGGCCTTGCCTTGTACCGTGAGCTAAAAAAAATTGATCACGATGCAAAAATATGCTTTTTGACAGCAGGAGAAATGTTTTACGGAGACTATAGTGACATTTTCAATAGCGTAGGTGCTGACGGATTCATGCGTAAGCCTATAGAGAACCAAAAATTAGTCGAAAGAGTAAGGAAAATAATATCGAGTTAGTATGTCGGGCGAGATCCATAAACACATTGCTTTATGAAGACCAACTGCCATACCCAGTCTTAGAGTTGTTTGCTAGTAACTGTCATGAGTACCAAAATTTTTCTTGGCTTCTAACCGTTGGATGATTTTGTTTAAAGATACTACTAGATGATGACGCGGCCGACTTCAGATTTAGTTGAGCATTTTTTAGTTCCTTTGACTCGGAAATAAGAAATTGCAGTTGAGTAAAGATGAATGTAAGCTCCCCTCGAAAAGGAGTAACATCCTGTTAGCTTTATCTGAAATGCTGCTCAATTCTCTATACTTTGGGATTTCGGATCTTAAACTGATTGCCCTAGTAATGTTAATATGGGTAGATTTCCCATAATTATGGACCCTTGATTACTGAATCGGATGTTCTCAAATGTATATCAGATGAGAAATGTAGAGAAATGCTAGGTAGTATTCAAGAAAGAGTCCCATTTTCCATATCAAATCTAAAGTTGACTCGCAAACAGTATTATTCTAGGCTTCATAACTTGATAATTTGTGGTCTAATCCAAAAGACAAATGGAAGATACCGGCTTACCTCTTTTGGTAAAGTTATTTTCGATTGGCATGTAGTTATAAGGGACACTATCGCTAAAGAATACTGGAAGCTGAGGGCTATTGATATGCTAGGCTCATCTGGGATCCCAGATTCTGAACGTTCGAAAATGATGGATACGCTAATAGAAAATGAAAAACTACGGCAATTTCTAAGTAGGTAGCTAACAAAAAAAGAATTCTCCACAGAATAAGCAGGATTGTTAGCTTCATACAAGTCTCGATTCGAAAACTGCTAAGAAATTCAATTCTAACTGTGGTGGTAGGAATACGGTACGCTAGGAAAACAAAAAATTCCTCTGTTTTCTATTTATTGCAACTAATCCAGATTTTGCTGCTCGTTTTAGGTCAGCATGCCCAAAGGGAATAGTATTTAAAACGCAAAGACTTTTTTTGCTCGTAAAAGCAATTTTGAACAATCTCTTGCCTTGCTTCCCGTTGTAAGCAACAATACAAATCTGCCACTGCTAGGAAATGAATTGCCTTTTTCTCTGCCAATTGATCATTTGGTATTTGGTATTTTCGCTGTGAAATTTTTTTTAATTACCGAAATCCATTTCGTATACGTTATTTAACTTTCATATGTTATGAAGTTGCTTGCGCAATTAGAAAAGATACCAGCCTAAATCTCTTTTTTGCAATTTAAAAAAGAAGGATAAGTACTTATTCTCTTTTTCTTACCTACCTATACATAGACCACTAGGATTACTTGTTTGACAGCTGTTGTCTGTATACTGATTTGCGTTGATGTTTGTTGGTAGTCCGTTTGCATTGTTAAGGTCAATGACATTCTCAAGTACATTATTGGCTGATATTGTATTCTGTGAGCTCTGTCCATCAAGAAATACTCCATTCTGACTTCCAACTACATTATTCATTCCTACATTGGATTGTTGTGTGTTGACAAATGTTATTCCTGCTAACAAGTTGCCATTCATAAGGTTTGAGTCTATAGCAGCACCGGTACTTGAGTGAGATGCTACACCTATACTATTACCCTGTAT
>JAATVR010000299.1 GCA_014523665.1 Nitrososphaerales archaeon TH526 | reverse complement strand
TGTCCTAAACGGGCGCCCATCTATTTTCTTAATGTAAATACACTAAATGATGAACAAATATCCACATTTCTAGAAACCACGCATTAAAAACTGCTATTATCAAGGATTGTTCTTTGGCAGTTCATAGTTGCATAAGGAGAGCCTCAGTGAATCAAGTATGTCATGATGTGATGTTTGCTGTTTGTCGAGCTTCCAGTCATCTGATACTATTGCCGTTCTCAATGATACTATCAATTTCTGTAGCGATGGATGTAACTTGATGAATCTCTTTGACAGCAAGGTATACGTCCACTGTAGCATCTCCCTATGTCTCTTCTGGAAGTTAACTGGTATTATCTGCCAACTGTTGCTGCTACGCAGAGACCAGATCTGTTCTTCTGTTAACCAGCCATGATAATCGTGATATTCTCCAATCCTATTTTTTAGCTCTCTTATCACCTCTGGATTCGCACCATCGACATAGATCTTGGTTATGTGATGCCTCTGTTTTAGTTGCATGATATGGCTAATGATCTCGTTCATCTGTGGCTTCTCAAAACTTTCGGCATAGAACACCTCAACTCTATTGTTTCTGTATTGGGTTATGACGATAGCAAATTTAGACGTTCCACCCCATGCCACATCAATACCCATGCTTCTGCCCACCATGGTACTTGTGGACCAGTCCATCATTTCCTGGCCTTCTTTCTGTGTACATATAGCAGCTTCGATGTCTAGGGTGTGGAACACATTGCCGACTTTACCCAAGTATTTGAGGTTGTATTCTCGTTCAAAAGAGGGTGATGCCTTGGCTTTCTCTATTTCTTCTCTTGTGTATATCTTGTCAAGACCATACGAGTAGTCTAGAAATAAGCGCTTGTAGAGGCAAGTATTTTCTGGTTCCCTTTCTATCTTATCAAAGAGACCCTCTGGGGCATTTGGCGTACTAACCATCACTATCCACGGGTTTGACTTTGCAATGTATCGCTCACTAACACTTCGCGCGTCCGTTTGCTGACCTGGTGGGAAAAAATCTGCTTCATCAAGGTAGATAAATGAAATGTTGGTTAGGCCTCTCATTGAGTCTAGGTGATGTGAGGGGTAGGCCTCAATGTGCACACCATTAAGTTCGATGACTGTTTCTTTGCTGTCGAATGTGGCTCCCAGTTCATGAAATAATCCTTTCATCCTATCGATAAGTGTGATTGCTAACTCTATCCTTGGACCCGTTACAATACACATCTGTGAACCTCTGAGTGTATTATCCTTCAAGCATAGCCAAGCGATATACCGCAGAATAAACTCAGTAATGCCTAGACCAGTAGCCTTCTTAATCCAGACGTGTTTGTGCTTCTGCAGTGTGTCAAATACTAACTGTTCATAATCAAATAAGGGAAACTCTTGACCATTCTTCTTTGGTAGGCCTATGGCATGATTAAATGAACAGCTAGTTTTTTGAGCGACATTTTCGACAAAACTAGCTTTCCAATCATAGAAAGGTAAACCCTTCAGTAGCTCAAACTGTTGTACGTTGATACTTCCTAACTGAGACTCGTACTTATCTAGTATCTTTGATAGGTTCTGTAGTGTCATGTACTCGTACTCTATTGTTTTGGTCGGTCTCAGGTAGAGGTAAACTTGTTCTAATATCATCACCTGCTGGGTAAGACTCTATTCTATGGTTATCAACAAACTGGACTGCTTTCTCTATGACTGCAGCATTTGAGAGCAGGTCTATCTTCATTGCGTACGCCTGCATCTTTACAGTGGTTGCTTGTAACACATCTCTACCGTTTGATTCAGTGCTATTGATAATGTCAGACATCTTACAGACAATGGAGTCTAATCCAACTAGACATTTGTGAAATTCGAACGGTAATCGATCATCGATGTATCTTTTAATGTTCTCTTTTGCTTCCTGTTTTAGATATTGTATATCTGTGTTAATCGTTGCAACGCTTACCTTAAGTATCCTAGATATGTCTGCTTGGCTTCTGCCTTCACTTGAAAGTTCTAACACTTTACTTCTGCGCCACTGCAATGTCTGTTTAGCATTCTTGATCAAATGTTCAGTATTTCACTCAGAGAATATTGGAGCTTTCAGCATTTACGCTTAACTAACAGTTCTACCTTCGAAAACAGGTTGAATCAAGTATTTTGATTGATATAGCTATTGCCTGCTAACTTAACGTGACTGCTCCTACGACCAAAGAGAAAGTATTCAAAAGTGGTTTTAGTTCTTATCAATAAACCTATTGTTCAAAGATTAGCCTTAACTATATTGGCAAGAAAGAAGACTATGAACCCTCTTCTTGTCAACGCTAGTCATGTGAAGCGGTGTATGGAAAGTCTACACAAGCTTTATGCCCCAGATACTAAAAACAAAAAGAAAGAATGATTCTCAGAAGGAAAATTGAATGGCATTTTTCAAGTCCGTGGCATTAGGTTTCTTAAATGGTGGTACTATCTCGTCTAGATCGATGGTCTGGGTTTGATTTATTGGGGGATAAATCTTTGAATACTGTACCTGTGCCTTTGCTCCAGTTGGAATTACAATACCGACTTCTTCAGAGTACTTTTGATAATCCGAGATCATCTGCTGCAGCAGATCTGGTTGTTCCTCTGCCAGATTATTGTTCTGGGCAGGATCCGTTACGATGTTATACAACTGCCAGTTCCCAGTAGGATCCGATCCAGCACGCATAGCCAGCCAAGGTCCCTTATATACTGCTGTACTGTTAAACATCTCTGAACCAATTGGGTTGTCGGTTGCATGGATCTCTTCTGCTGACCCGTTAAGAAGTGGCCTGATTGACTTTCCCATAATTGGATGAACCTCGGTTCCGTTATATGTTGTACCTGCTTCTGACACACCGGCATAATCTAGAAATGTAGGAGTTAAATCTGTCACAAACATGAAACTGTTGATTGGTGACGTTGTATTTGTCATTGCTGGCGCCGCAGCGTTAGTGTCATTAGCGACAGTGGGCTCCTTGATAATAAAAGGAGATCTAGTTCCTCCTTCATACAAACTAGCCTTGAAACCAGCCAAAGGTACTGATGAAACATAAGGACCCCATGTGCCGTAATTAACACTGCTTGACATACTGCCTATGCCGCTCAATGAATTATTCAAATTCTGGACAAATT
>JAATVR010000298.1 GCA_014523665.1 Nitrososphaerales archaeon TH526 | reverse complement strand
GTTTATATTTCGCATAGTTGCATATGTTGTAAATTGATTTCTCGCTAACAGTAGAGATGTTTCATAACCTATTCCACTTGAACTGCCTGTCACGACAGCCACCTTTGTCATGTTTATATTATGACATCGCATTATATGAGCGTAGCGACTAGCATTTTTTGCACTTGTTATTTTCTCAATTGCTTGGCAGGGCCACCGGATCTTAGTAGTCTGCGTTTCTTTGTTCTTCACATTCCTCAACTATTTGCTCCGGGTCCTTTGGTATGAGCTTATTCAGGTCTGCTTTCTTAGGCTCTTGTTTGGGGCTTCATTCCTGGCCTAATACGGCCATCCTTGTTATTATTAGACTTGAACCGCCTCTTTATAAGGAGTATTATTAGTATTGGTAACGATGGACAACGATTTAGATAAAACCTTTTACAAGCAGTCCTACCCCGTCAAAAAATAGAACTATAAAATGAATATTTCATGATCGCCGTTTAGCTAACTATTTGTAAATAAATCGACTTCAGACATGTGTGACTATGATTGATGAAGAGCAGAAACAAGGTATCTCAGCAGTAACGATTTATGTAAGATTTACGATTATATTTTTCTGTGTCATAACTGTGATTTTGGCTTCATCTGTACAATCCCTGTTTAGTAATCCAAGTCCGGTTAAAGCAGCACCTGTTACTCGAAGGTTCTAGCCTATCATATGAAAATACGAATGGTATGTTTCTGATAAGAATATCTTGCAGTTCTGGCACTAGACTAGACTTGACTCAAGATGAAGCACTATCTCAAAGAGTCGTTACTTCCGAGCCTAGGCGAGGTTCGGAATACTTTCTCGATATAGTGAGTACGAGTACAATAATGCTAGATTAAGCCGTCAAAATACTATTGGCAGTCTGCCATTCTGAGTTCCACAAAACAGTTATCGTTTAAGTACAATAACAGAGGAAGAATATTATGACAGGAGACAAAGGCACAATTCCTGAATGGTCCCCAAATAAGGATGCCCTTCGTGGGCACGTCGTAGTTGTTGCGGGAGCGACTCGAGGCGCCGGACGAGGCATAGCCGCTGCCTTGGGCGAAGCTGGCGCTACAGTAATCTGCACAGGTCGTACTACTAGATCAAATCAGTCCGAGTACAAACGTCCCGAGACGATCGAAGAGACTGTCGAACTTGTAACACATCTCGGCGGTAAAGGGATTGCTTTCGCAGTAGATCATCTTGTACCAGACAAAGTAAAAAGTCTGGCTGAGATGATAGGGAAGGATCACGGACATATCGATGTTCTTGTCAACGATATCTGGGGCGCCGAGTTACTTAAGGGGAGTCCTGCCGATTGGAACACTCCTATATGGAAACACAACCTGGATAGCGGTTTACGTATACTACGGCTGGCCATTGATACTCACTTAATTACTTCCCATTATCTTTTGCCACTTCTCATCAAAAAGCCAGGCGGCTTAATTGTCGAGGTGACTGATGGCACTAACGAATACAATGCATCTTACTATCGGATTTCTGTGTTCTATGATCTATCCAAGGTAGCCGTGAATAGGCTGGCATTCTCCCAAGGACATGAGTTGCAACCGTATGGAGCAACGGCAATAGCAATTACGCCTGGATGGCTTCGTTCAGAGATAATGCTTGACAACTTTGGCGTTTTGGAAGAGAACTGGCGAGATGCTTTAAAGACAACTACTGATAAGAGCCGACCTCATGTTCCCCTCGACTTCGCTCTTTCTGAGTCTCCTAGATTCGTCGGACGAGCTGTTGTCGCGTTGGCTAGTGATCCTAATAGGGCCAGATGGAACAAACAATCGGTAGGCTCCGGTCAACTTGCCTCGGAATACGGCTTCAGGGACGTTGACGGCTCACAACCTGACATCTGGTGATACATCAGGGAGATCCGTGAGCGGGGGATCGAAGGAAACCCCAATGATTATCGGTAACTTGAACGAGAAGAATTACACATAGGAGCCATCCACAAACTATGGTGGTAAAACGAATGCTAACGTCTATCAACGTAGGAGAAGATCTTTTGGAGAGCTTACGCGAGAAACTATTAGCGACAGTGTTAAGCGTAAAAGCAGACACATTTCTGACCGGTTTCTTGCTAGATAATTCTTCAGATGCCAATATAATAAAGAGTGGTTCATTCGTCGAATGTTTTACAAATACTGTATAATGGTCATGTGTAACAGTTACGTAAGAATAATTCCATATCAAGTATATCATAAAGTAGTACAACTATTTCTTTGAAACAATAACTTCAAATGCTGCCAAAGCCTGAGCATCAGGAACATCAGGTGAGCTTATTCTTACAATGATTTCAAATAGCCCGGTATCTGGGAATAAATATTTTACAGAAAATTGTCCGTCTGGAGCGCTGACGTTGTTGAATCTGAAGTCTCTAAACACTCCACTAATATTGTCTGTTACTAAGACATTTGCTTCAAGATTTCTTAGATAGTCTCCTGTACTGATGTGTTGTACTGCGAACTTTAGTTCAGTAGGTTTATCGACAATAGGAATTTTAGGCTCGTATATGAATCTAATCTTCAGGTCATGGTCTGAATCAGACCAGAGTTGTTCATTATCTTTTGTCATGGCTTGCGAATATGACTGTTGGAGTAACGGTAGGTAGAATAGACTTGATGCAAATATTGTGATTGTGATTATTACTATTACAAATGGGGAAGAAGTCAATATGACAAAAATCGAATGGAGTTACTTAACCTTAACCAATTGATCTACTTTATTTGGTAGCGTTCTCTAATGCTGAAACTCTGCTTTCTAATTCGGAAATCTTCTTCGCTATATCAACATTTGATAGAATTGGTTCAGGAAATGCTCCATCAGATCTAGGTGCCGGGCATTCGTATCCACCTATTACTCCATTTCTTGTTACTGTGTCAGAAATCTTTTCTGTAGAATTGCTTATAATGGTATCCTCAGAAACTGCCCCTGGGCTACATGAAAAATCAATGCTAATTGGACTTCCACTTAGATTTCCAAAAATCCGGAACTTGTAGGTAGTTTCGACATCCGGAATAAAAGATGCTGTATAATGTCCCGGCTGCTCTTCATCAGGTTCCAAATCAAGAACTTTTGTTTTTGCACCGGCAGATATCTCTGCCTTGAGAGAATCTTGCAACTCCTCTACAGGTTTTGTTGAATTAGAGTCTGTACTCATCGGATCCTTTGGATCAGGGGTATACACATACAAGTCAAC
>JAATVR010000297.1 GCA_014523665.1 Nitrososphaerales archaeon TH526 | reverse complement strand
TTAGATAATTTTAGACAATTCTGACTGACACCATTGACAATCCCACTAGGGAAATCATTCTGACACTTTATTGTCAGTCAAGACAAGTAATAACGTTCAACAGCAAGTGAGCGTAGATTGCTAAAAGTGTTAAATACATTTTGTTAACAGTTAACAAATTAGATTTGACAATGTTTACGAAATATGTAACTCCGTTAACAGCGTTAACAAATTTAGAACAACCGGTAGAACATTAATCGTTAGTTCCAAGAGAAGCAATTATGTGCACATTGGAGAACAACCAGTAGAACATTAATCGTTAGTTCCAAGAGAAGCAATTATGTGCACATTGGAATTATAATCGATAGAAATTAAAAAGATTACATATGGTGATATGTCATGTTTGTTTATCCAATTTAGATAAGAATATTGCAGTGAACAGAAGGATGTGTTTGTAACTCGGGAAAACCTGGCTTTGATGCAATTGAATTTATTGCAGATAACTTAAGAATATCAATTGTAAGCGGCAAATGTCTGGGTACTATCTGTTGGTGGCCCATTATCGCGGAACAAATAGTTCAAGTAGCCGCACATGGAACAAAAAAATCATTAGCAATTCCAACAAGAACTACGGAAATAAACATTCGACGAGTAAGCTAAGGCATAATTATTTTTCTCTTTGTATCCATTGAGATTATAATGGACAATCTTGTTGCTTGGACTGATGCCATTGGCATTATTGCTGGTATATTAGTAATGTCGTCATCCTTACCACAGATAATAAAGTCATACAAGACCAAAAAAATGTTCGACGTGTCTATTTAATTGATGAGTATTATAGCTAGCGGACTATTTATGTGGATTATCTATGTCTCTATTAAGTAACTTCTTTACTACAGCAATTCCACCTGAATCTAACTCATTTACTACGCCTTCGATATCTTTTTTGGCTTCGGCCTTTCTTTGTTATCTGTACCATAATTACCACTTTCATTGATATAGTATGAATCTTTATTTGTTCTGTTATTAAATATCTCTTATCCCTAGCAGAATGCTATCTGCTAAGCTATTAATGGCTTTACCTGCGAGTATTCACGTTGAGCATAACTTTCTACTTTATCTCATGGCTACTAGTTTGTAATTTGTAGCTAGAGACTCCGCCCACTTCAATACTGCTTGTTTAATGTCTACTCCTTAATTGGCCGAGGAAGATATAGAGAATAGAAATTATTTCAAATCTACCAATAATCATATTTACTGATAATAAGATCTTAGAATATTCGTCTAAATCCATGGTGGTGATTCCAGATGTCAAACCAGTATTAGTAACTGCAGAAACTGATTCAAAGAAGGTGTCAAAGAGATTACTTCCGTTAAGGTAACTTATTGCAATAGCAGTTCCCAGAGAAACCAATGGAAACAGAATAATAACAAGTACTGTATCTCTCATTATTTTATTATTAGATACTGTCGTCAGTATTGATGTCATATTTAACGGTGTGGAATCTTTTTTAATATCATCATTTATGTAAAACTTATTCCTTATAGCCTGAGATTCTTTGTTACTGTGGGCATTGTTATTTATCAGATTAGTATTATTTATTCTTAGCAAAAATGAAGGTGTATGTGATGGTGATGATGTAGGTTGAGAGAAGAATCTCTTCGTTCTTGTACTGTTGATTTGGTTCATCCATTTGGAAAGAGACTTTATCGCCAAAACTAATCTATCAAATTTAATTCCACCAGCAGTCGAATATGCCATACCTCCTATCAGCATAACGATAATTAGAATAGTCTTCGCCCCATTAGAAATTGAGTCAAGGTTAACTAATTGAAAACCAGTGGTTGTGGATGCGCTGATTACATGGAATCCAGAAGTTAACCACCACTGCGGCTCCGGATTTGCAACCGTCAGTGGTTTAGCCAAGATCGCAAATAATATGATAGATATAGCCATGAAACCAAAATATCCTAATATTGGTGATATGAGTTGTCGTGCTTTGATCTCTCTACTGAATAAACCATAATGAAATGCGAAGGGAAGAGCAGAAAGTACCATTCCAATCATTAAAGTTATCAACTGCTCTATATTATCGACTATACTAAATGTAGAAACGGGTACAAATCCCCCTCCCGTAATGGTAGCAAAGACAAGTGAGATTAAATCAATTAAATCTAGTTCCCCAACATCAAAATAGTAGATAGTCAAGAATAAAGCAATTGTATATACTGTGAAAATTACTGTTATAGTCTTGATTAATTGCTTGAATCTAAGTATACCTCCTCCACCACCAAGAATGTCCTTCATAGAAGCTAGCTTTTTATCAGGATAGAATAATGCCATGAAAAGGTAAACAAAGCTTAAACCACCTATCCATAGAGTATAGGCCCGGTAGAATACAAAACTACTTGGTAAATCTTGAGGATCAGATAAAGTAGATAATCCAGTAGTAGTAAATCCAGAAACGCTTTCAAAGAAACTATTTATAAATAATGGAAAAGGCTCAGTATCATTCCCAAAGGGATTCACATATACATATGGAATAGTACCAAAAAGGCTCAAAATTACGAAACTAAGGATTACAAGAATTGACGCCTGCCTAAGATTTAGTGGGGTTCTCTCTCCATAAGCATTAAGCCCAAATCCTGTTGCTAGTAAGCAAGTACAACAGAAGAATATACCAGTAGCTGATGTTACCTCTCCCATAAACGTACTTATGAATGCTGGAACTATCATAAGTATTCCAGCAAATTGCAATACGAACCCAAGATTTCCAATAATGGGTTTTGAATGCTCTCTTATTAGGGCTCTATAGGGACGAAACGTCTTTTCAAGAACAGATGTCCTAATAACGTTGGCCAATGATTCCTGTGTGATTACGCCAAGGATTCGATCACTGTCTGTCACTATGATTCGTTTAATTGCATTAACCCTCATCAGCTCCAAAGCATCCTTTACGGTCCCTTTGGATGAGATGATTATGACAGGATATGACATAATGTCTTTTATGTGAATCTGATCTGAATCTTCTCCTACCATTACAACTTTATTCAAAATATCGCTGTCTGTTACAATGCCACTAATTTTTCCTTCATCATTAGTAACAATGATTGTCTC
>JAATVR010000296.1 GCA_014523665.1 Nitrososphaerales archaeon TH526 | reverse complement strand
TGATAGCCTAACCCCTCTTAATCAAGCGTTACTAATGCAACAAAGATTAACAGAAGTAAATCATCCTGACCATCAAATTATTGTCTTTCCAAATCTTGGACATTCATTTGCTCCTTCCAATCAATGGATAGACTCACATGGTCTAATGGAAGAATATGTATTTCAGGATTTGTTTGAATGGCTTTCCTCCCCATCGAGACAGAAATAGTCTTCTCTATTGCCTGCTGTAGCCATTTATAATGTGGTAGATATAGACCAAATTCAAAGTGATTCTATAAACTGATACATATTTTAATCTGCATATCTCTGCCAATTGTAATGAGTCCCCTTACCTACGGGAATCTAATCCCCTTGGGCCCAAAATGATATTAGTGCTTAGTTAAGGTTTGGTCCATTAGATCATTTGAATTAGAGACTATATTGACTACTTCTGGATTATCCCAACCCTCCCCGTAAGGATATGCAAAAATTGTTGAATTTATTCCATGATCAAGAAGGCATTCTTTTGATTGACCTATCTCATATTCTAACTCTGAGGAAGACATTTTATTTAAATGCGGATGAGTCATTGTATGTGCTTCTAGATCATGTCCTTCAATGTCCAATTCAGCAATGTTTTCCCAGTCATCTTCTCATCATCTTCTGAACCGGAATCAATCCAATTACAAACTTGAAAAAAAGGTTGCTTTAAACCCCTACTTATTTAAGATTGGTCTAGCATCAAAATTTATGTTAAGACTCTGTTCGAGTCAACATCAGTTTGGCTTCTATTGTCGTTCACATTTACTGTATGGGGATTAACTTCTGATGTGATAGACGATAGGTTAGAATCCTTATAGATGTGATCACGTGAAATCACCATTTGGCCAATAATACCAGGTGTAGCCTGTAATGCAATCATGATTGAAACTAGAAAAGATATAATACCTGAGATTATTCCATATCGTCTTGTATTTCGAATCCTCGATGACCCTGATAATATAATTCGCTTCAAGGGGTTTATTATATTCATATTATACAACATAGAAATTAAGTAATATGGATTTTCTACGATAGTCTGAAATGCAGGCCAGGGTTCTGCGCCACTTGGGGTTATTATCGGACCAGAGGGGACTCCATGGATTACGGATGGAGAACTGAATTCTATCGTGCGTGTTGACCCACTTACTGAAGAGTTTAGAGTATATTCGCTGCCTATAGAATCTGGTCATGGTAACCTAAATACGGCAACATTTGATCACAACGGAACATTATGGTTTACCGGTATCAGTATTAATAATAGTAATCTAATCCAATCCTTTTAGTCATCGTTTTGTTCTTTACCAGTATAACTATATTGGGGCTAAAGGTGTTATATCTACTGTCGGGGCAAGAAGAATGTGGTTATAATCGTAATAACAACAGTTACTATCGGAATAAGTAGGTCACTTGATTCCCTTATCTTGGTTCTTAGTGACTGTTTTATTAGAGTGGCTCCTTCTTTCCAGCATGACAAAAGAGCCAACATATGTCTCATAGGTTTGAATTCATCTCCGTTATGAAATGAATCCATAATAATATCTAGTAATATATTGTTACTCAACTGCGAATGTGATATAATTCTCGAATATATTGTGTCTATATCGATACCACCCTTAATAATCCTCTTGACAAATTTATTGTACCAGTCCAGACCTAGACTCAAATATCCTGCTTTTTCTATTTCACTTTTCTTTTCATATATGATTTCAAAACAGGCATCAGCGTAATAGAACCTAAACTGTCTCCTAGCATGCTCTAACAGCAATTTGAGTAAAATGAAAATGAGTACCTCAGAAAACACAAATACCATAAAGTACAACGATTCTATCAGGGGAATTAAAGGAACTTGTTTGTATATTTCCATATCAGACATACCCTGAGCATATTGACTAATCGCTTGTTCATTCATAATAGGAATTAGAAAATAAATCATAACTATTGTGACAATCAATGAGATAAGAAACGCAAAAAGGATTTTTCTAATATACTGATATTCAATCACAACATTCACACTACCCCTCTTTTTGAAAAATTTCTCAGTAGGATATAATGCAGGATAAACTGAAAATAGAAATAAGATTACCATAATTGGTATTGGAGGTATGACTATAACGTCTATGACACCCATACCTATCCCATTAGTCACTTCAGAGGATAAATTAAAAATTAAAATACCTTGGAGTGTGCTTTCCACTTTCTGTGGCTGGGGTATGACTAATATTAGAAAAATAGTGACATATCCCAGTGGGAAGAGTAACCATACTATCGTAGTAAGAACCTTTGCAGACCATAGCCATTCCTTAAAATTAGAAGGGGAAATATTAAAAAAATTGGATTGGGTTCCAATTGTTGGATCCCACCATTTTTGTTTTGGCCGCTTGCGAGTGCTAATGGTCTGGGTTGCCATGCTCTCCACCGCCGCGGTGACCACCCCCACCTATTCTCTCTATAACCTTATCCAGTATCCCTTTGACCTTCTCCTTTATCTTATCACTACGGTCGGCATCAGCCGAATCGGCAATGAAGGCTACCGAAGAGGCCACCAAGGAAGCCGTTATTGCTGTTACCAACAGCACGGTCACCAACATAGAAGCCGATTTATTCATGTATTGAAGGTGAACGGCAGAATATTTATCCTAGATTTAAGAGATAATATGAATACTTAGAAGCCTCTATAATAGTCGATGCTAGAACAGATATACTCATAACCTATTTGTATAAATCATAATGAGAAATAATTCTAGATCGAAGAAATTGGCGACGGTTTCACATTCTGGTAGACCAGCATATCCTGGCATTGCAGACATCGAGATTTATATATCAAAACTGCCTGGAGGTAAGGAAGGGCCGAGTATCTGAGGCCTTACCCCAAACCTCAATCAGCAGGCTCAGCCGTTGCTCCAAGAAAATTCAGAGTGGGCTCAAATTCACGCATCGGGTCACGGTTCTGGTGACCAGCTACAAAGAATTGTTGTGGAATCCAATTGTAAGAAACTGGTTCCCATACATACAGAACATGAAGACTATTATGACAAATGGCACGACAATGTCGTCCACGTGTCATTGAATGGTTCCATAGAATTGCAACCTGGAATTTATCTAGGCGGGGATATTAACGAAATTTGAACTGTGTTTGGAATTTAAGAGGAGATGGGGAAAGTACATCAAAGTTTTATAGATATGAAAAATTGAGTAAAGGACTATCCGTCGAACGCGATGAGGTTCATAGACAGATGCCAGTCATGAAATATACCTTTCTAGACTGGAAAGCAGTGGTTAAATGAGACTAGAAAAACTCGATATTCAAGATTGAAAGATGTATCCCCTCATCTTAAGTCTGCTGTAACCCGTTCTGTAATAATTCCTCTAGGGCGTGACTCTCATCATGAATGATAAACGAACAAGTTGCGGCTCCGTTATCCAAGTGATAATCTCTGGCCGGAGTTTTTTCCTGGAAATTATCAATGATGTAAACAGAATTGTTAGAAAGAAAATGTATGGCAGCCACGAATAGTAGCCAAAACGATGTTCATGAGAAACTAATGCCATTAGTAATGATGCTGAATACAATAAGATTCATGGATAGTCGATATTTTAGCATGAAAGAAAAGAAAAGCGCACGCTGTATCAGCCAGCTATCTTCCTGTCTATTGATAAATTCATAAAATATGTATAAAAGTTGGCTGTCTTCTACCTTTACCCTTTGATCTTAATTAACGCATAATGTGTCATCGCCATTTGGAATTACCGCTTTGTTGCTTTTTCGAAAGATTTCTTTTTTTGAAAGTCTTGTAATTATATTCTACTAATCTATGACAGATGAGGTTATATATCATTCTGAATCGCCGCCCATTTTTGATCTCGCTTCTAGACAAGCCTTCTTGGAGGACCATAAATACGAAACTAGTGAAGTTGCAGACGAACTTTAAATGAAATGTTCTGACCAAGACCATAAATTCTAGAGCTGGAAATGATCAGTCGCTAATAAATTTATAATCGGCAGTCATCCTATTGATCACAATTCAAGGTGTCACTATACTCTATTGCATGAACCACCTTTCCTGCGCACCAGTATGAATGAAAAATAAGTGTGCATTAATTATCCCTATTTTTCAGGAATATGTAGTCGTCAATTCCAATATCCTTTCTCGTGCATCAGTCCCATATTTCCACAAATCTTCAAAAATATCAAGATAAGATTGAACACATGCTCTTGGAAGAAGGGTCAGTTATAGGATCGTTCTGAATTCCGGTAAACTTGGTCGTTCGAAATCCTTCACAAAAGAAAAGGTTTGGATGATGACAGCGGCGCGTATTCTCCTCCGTCATCTCCGTTGAAGTTACTATTTTATTTGTCTTCTAAGTTGAGTTCCCTTTTATGATTTACATCAATAATAATGAACACCGATCTAGATGAGTAGGAAACACTCAATATACATAGTTCAGAAAGAGATATACTAAAACTAAGCTTTGCATCCATATTCTTCGCTTTGTGATTTAATAAATAGGATCCGTGGTGAAACATAACATCTCATTGTTAAAGATTGTCTAGAATTAGAAACTCTAAATTCCTGTGCTAAGATATAGTAAATCAAATTTACCCATTGTTAAATCTACAATAGTTCTAGTAATCATATGAATAGCCTAACTAGATACTTCGATTGTCTTGTTGGTAGGGTTTCATACAGAATTAATCTCTTAAAAAGAGGTTCTACAACTCTGCTTATATTAGCACTAATTTCGAGTGTGGCTGGAATAAATGTTCCCACTTTTACTTATGGTCAGGATGACTATAGTGGCTCTGAGGAAGAGGATAGCTATAGTGGCTCTGAGGAAGAGGATAGCTATAGTGGCTCTGAGGAAGAGGATAGCTATAGTGGCTCTGAGGAAGAGGATAG
>JAATVR010000295.1 GCA_014523665.1 Nitrososphaerales archaeon TH526 | reverse complement strand
GAAGACTGAATCAAGAAGACACTTTAGATACAGGTATGCTTTTAGATGCTGTGACTTCATTAATAGATGCATTTAAACAAGCTGGTTATAACTCTCCAACTAGTATCCAAGTTGATAAGAGAGCATTCGACAAGTTGTTAGAAGAAGCATCAAAGTTATACAGTAGTATTAATGTGAAAAATTCAATTGCAAACAATGAATTTTCACTAGCCAATATTATAAAAATTGCTCTTGAAGAAGAGATAGAAGAAGTTAACAACCAGCAGGAGCAGTATCGCTTCCCTCAGGAGCAAAAGGATATTCCAGAAGTAATAGAAGCAAAAGAAGATAATCATGAAAAACAGAATCAAAGGTTATCTACCACAACTACAAAATATGAATGTCCCGACTGTGGGGCTGCATTTGACACTCCTGCCGGTCACAGAAAACATTATCAAGCGTTTCATGGGAAGATAGAAGAACCAAAGATAATAGAGCAAGCAGAAATCTAGTGCTTGGTCGAGTCCATTTTATGTGCAATCCAGTTACTACAATGATTTCTAGTTGAATAACGATAAACTGATACGTTTATCTTCAATTATACTAATCATCCTATAGAATGGCTAGATCGAAAAATAAAGTTAGACGAAAACAAAGTACAGTAGGAAAACGCGGAAAGGCAATAACTATGGAGCATATGGATATGCTATTAAGATTAGGAGATCAGTATAGCACGAGCTATGATTTTGAGGCATCACAATGGTTCTGGAGCAAATTACATCAAAATGAAATTCCCTCTACGATAGAAGAGTTCGAGAACAAGTACCCCCAAGGAAGTAGAGAATTTCAACTATTTGAAAGATTCACCGCAAAGTTTGAACTAGCAGGGTTGCTTATCGAATACGGATTTCTTTCCGAAGATCTCTATTATGATAGATATGGAGGACTGCAAGCAGAATGGGAGCGAGCTAAACCGATTATCTATGGAATAAGAAAACAATGGAATGAACCAAGGTTTAGAGAGAACTTTGAAATTCTTGCAAGGAGAGGATATGAGTGGTTAGAAAAGCATCCACCTAAAGTAAATAGAGAATAGGATCGCAAAGAGTGTTACTAATCCTTTAGATTTCTCTAAAGCTAACGTATGTAATTCTTTACTTGATAATTTTAGAGCTTAATATATCACTAGGCTAATGATATATTAAAAATATAGCTAGTAAATGGTGGCACCAACACCAGCTCAAGGTTCGGAATTAGGTACGGGTGCGGTTATTGAAAAACTCTTCAAGGTATTATTCGATCCACGTTTCTACCTTTAGATAATACTCTGAGGTAGTGCTGTCTACCTCTTCATGCAAGCCAGTCAAACAATTTACGTATTGAAAACTCCTATAGCTATATCAGTCTGCTTAATCTCAAATAATAGTACCTATTATTTAGGTACTAGGTAATATCGCCAGTTTTAGGTACTAGTTCACTGAATATCTTCCCCTGATAAAAAGCTGTTTTAGAGATGTGTGTTTATACTAGTATCAAGTCTATTTACTACAAGCTTAAGAGACTTTCTGAAAATATGTATTTGTTTTCTTCTAGGTGTTTAAGAAAGTCAGGAAGCTGTCTAAATTCAATCAAATATTGGCAATCTAACTTTGGAGTTAATCTTTTGTCTGAAGTTATTCCTATAGATATAGACGCCCTTTTGAATGCTGAATTGTCATTTTCTGAATCTCCTAAATACAGTATACTCATTTCTCCATTATCTTCAGGATTTAAGATACTGGTTGCAATAAGATCAAATGCCATGCCTTTATCGGAGTAGACTGCATATACATCCAAGAAAGGATGTGAACTATATTTCTGGATATACAAGTTAGAATTTGGAGTTGACGATAATGCCTTGTATTTTTGGATCATTTCATTTAAAGGTACTTCAAGCTTTTTCTTGTGTAACTTCCAATCCTTTAAGTGTCTATAGTCAATTGTAACACCTGCCAAGTACTTTCTATCACATGTGTATTTTCTTTCCACCATCACATTGTCTTTAAATTCTGATTCAATATTTTCTGCTAATCTGGACAATGTAACCGAATTACTTTTTAGTATTTTGTCAATATTAGGAAGGAGATATCGTTGTTTGATACAATTGAGGCCATCATCATTATTACTTCTTTTTTCGATTTCAATTGAAGCATCTTTAGCGATTCTAAGAACAATGGTTTCCATACCCATAATACAGGAAAGAACCCAAGCAAATTTTGCCTTATTGTATATAAAATGATAATCTTTACTTGAGACAATACCAACAGGGATTGTTTGAGCAATTCCCCACAAGATTCCTTCTAACTGTTTTGGTATAAATTCTACATTTCCTCTTAATGTATCGGTTGGAGACAATGTTCCATCATAATCGGATAAGATGGCATCAATTCTAGCTTGCATTAATCTCTTCAACTAGATTGAAGCGCCTATGTAACTAAAGATTTCCCTGATCCTTATGGAGTCTGGTCAGTCTAGTTTGGTAATAACTAACAGCTGTAAAAGATACTAGCACATCGTGGCATACATTGCAATAAGAATGCGGAATGAGACTACCGCCGCATCTCACACAGAGGGTTGAACCCATATAGTTGAACCATCTTGTTCATAACTGATAACCTTTGTCCGAAGAATTTTTTTCTAAGGTTAGGATAGATATAGAGGAGCAAAAGAGGGTACTTTCCACGTTTGCTACACGTACTGATGTTTCACAGAGTGATAAGGCTATATTGCTAAAGCAGAGTATTATTTGCTTAGACTAAGTCGTGTTCTCTATGTAAACAAGGTTAATGCTGCACTCTTTAGAATAAGGGAATCCCAAAACGCATTCCCTGAGTTGCACGGCAAGACAAGGAGTCTGCTATTGAGGAATTATTACCAGGAAATAATAAGATTGTTAGCTACGATACAATTTGAGTTAGTTGATAAAAATGATGAGAATGTCTAATCCAAGCATAACCAATAACTGGGATAACTGGCTATTGAGACACAAAATAGAAGGTTCTTGGGACGCACATGCATATGCAATATGCAGAAATAGATCGAGGATTGAATCTGAATTAAGATCAGTAAGGTGAATATACCACCTCATGATATACTTATACATCCAACAGATGTAAGTAAAAAATATGTCATCTTAAACATATGATGTCAATAATCGTCTGACCAACAGCAATCGAGTCTTTAGTGCATCGCTGCGAAGTCATAATTCTTTACATGGAAAGTATAATTGAAATTGACACCATTTGTACCCTCTTCTAATCATACTCTGTAGTCTATATTATAATTCATCTTTTGATCCTTAACTTCAGTTCTATTAGTGTGATTAATATCTCCAATTCTTGTCTTTGCTATTTCGAATTTGTCAGCATCTATCTCTTTTCCTATGAATCTTCTACCAAGTCTAACTGCAGCAATCCCTGAAGTACCTTCACCCATCATCGGGTCACATACCTTCTGTCCTCCAAGAGTAAGCCTAGAAATAACATGTTCTGCGTTCCGCAGCAAATGGCCATTAATATCGGCTAGTTGGTAGCTAGCCTGGTTAGGACCATCTTTATGATGTTGGTTTATCCTTTTTTGTTTCAGAACGATTCGTAATCCATCTTCGTCCTTTCCGCCGACGATAAGCTTTGTAATGTGTTCCGTCTGAATTATGCTGTCGATCCACAATTCGATCGAGTCGATGGTAAAGTCATCAAACCACCCTTTTAGCTTACTTATGTCAGAAACCCTCTCATTCTTTGTCTCCTCTTCATTGATTACGATGAAAGATCAATGTAATTGGAACACAGAATAAAAGACAGTTTTATGGTAGCTCCTACAGGCTATGCAGCCGGCCAAAAACTGCAATAGAGTCGATGATATTAGAGCATGACTTAACTCCTAATTGTTCAGAGTCTTGGTGGCAAGAGAAAAAGTAATTATCAAATCTGAAGTATATGGACCTTGAACCTTAGCATTCAATCTTTAAATAATGTCTACGATGCATGGAGAATTATGGCGATTGACAGTGTCGATCTGGTAGTCATCGGCGGAGGGCTTGCGGGCCTAGCGACAGCTGCATTGGTTGCTCGTTCAGGAAAATCTGTTTGTCTGTTTGAACAATCGTCAAGTGAAATAGGAGGTCGTGCAAGAACTTCAGTTCATGACGGATATTGTTTTAATCAGGGGCCACATGCATTTTTCCCCGCTGACGTAGGGGCTAAACTCTTGAAAGAGTTAGGTGTCTCATATACTGGTGGAATACCTCCAGCTACAGGCTTTGAGATAAGAGATGCAAAGAAATATCGGCTGTTAGTGAGTGGCAGCTCTGACTCTATGACTCAAGCGAACGAATCGAGCCTGGGGAAGGTCTTTGCTCAACTTTCTGATTTACTGAACAAATCTGATTTTGCAGAATTGGACAATGTCAGTGTGCAAGAATGGATTGATAGAAACTTTCATGATGCAGATTCAACCGCATTGATGAAGGCACTAATCAGTCTGACAACATATGGGAACGACCCCGAGATCCAGGGCGCTGGTTCCGCGCTGCACCAGATCCACGTATACAATCAAGGTGGGGTCATGTATCTAGATAGAGGCTGGCAGACTCTGGTGGAGGGACTTGTAGCAGCTGCTAAGAATGCCAAAGCAAGAATTGTCATGGGAAAGAAGGCAACCAAAGTACAAAGAAACAGTTCGGGTTGGCAAGTTACCTTATCTGACCTGGGCCAGATATCAGCAAAAGTTCTTGTAATAGCAGCAGGTCCCCATGAGGCAGAAGCGCTATTTCATAATGGCGAGAAGCCTGAAGTGTTGTCAAAGGCAGTGAAAGAAGCCAAGCCTGTGCGCATGGTATGCCTAGACGTAGCGCTTAGCAGCCTTCCACAAAAGGAAGCGCTGTTTGCCCTTGGGATCGATTCTCCACTATACTTTTCGGTCCATTCAGCATATGCAGAGCTCGGTCCTCAGAACGGAGCGCTGATCCATGTAGCGAAATACATGGGTACATCGATCAAGCCAAATCCCAGAGAAGATGGAAAGGAACTGGAAGAACTGCTTGATTTGCTGCAGCCAGGCTGGAGACAATTAGTTGTAAAGAAAAGACCCTTGCCTAACATGGTGGTTTCAAATGCCTTGGTTACTGCCGCAAACGGCGGATTGTCAGGGCGACCCGCCCCAAGAATCGATGATGGATTATACGTAGTCGGAGACTGGGTCGGTTCAGAGGGATTGTTATCCAACGCGTCTTTTGCAAGCGCAAAACGCGCTGCGCAGGAAATACAGAATGAACTTGCCCCGAGATTATAGTCTGGAGAAAAAACCCCGATTTCTGACTCGGTATCTTCGTAATGCTAAATCTTTAGGCCGTCTAGTCGGTGTTGATATTCAGGTATTTTGATACCATCATTGGTTAATATTTTCCTTAATTTATTGAACATTGTATTCTTCCTCCAAATCCATATCATCCTCTCATAAATCCGATAGTAAATCCTATTGCAAGGCTTCCAGTTAGAGGAATACCAAGATTTGCCATTACCAATTCTGTGGGGGCGTTGCTATAGCCGTCAAATCCAGGGATTTGCTGCGTTGCGTTTGCAAGTGTTGGGAGTGTATCCTCTGAGATTGTTTGTAATTTACCCCAGTTTAACCTGGCGATTTGTTGGTATTGTAGATACGCCAGGGCAGCTAGGAAAAACCAGGCAATGATGGCCATTACCTTGATGACCTTTTTTAAGGCATAACCAATGAGAATGCCGCCAAAAAAGCCTCCTCCAAGGGTCACCGCTAAATTTTCATCTAGATTCATGCTTCTTACCTGATCTAATAGATACAACTCGTAGTTATTAACTGTTATTACGTTAATAGTGTGAAGACCATTAATAACGTTAAATATACTTAAATCATTCTTTCACAGATAACCAGCCATGCGCGCTAACCTTCGAGTTCATATTGCTCCTGTGGGTTTTCACGTGAATAGAGTCACAGACCCTATTATTCAAGAGAGGGCTGATAAAGTGTATTTAGTGACTCATTATTCACACGACAGAGCCGCTAAATACATGGAAAAAATAATAAAAGTGCTGCGAAGAGAGAAACTAGTCTCAATTGAAAAGGTAACTACAGATATCTGGGATCTATTTGAATGTCTAAAGTGTTACAAAGCAATAATGCAGCATGAAGGTAAAACCGCTCATATCTACATCAATGTATCAACAGGAAGTAAGATAGCTTCAATAGCTGGGACATTAGCCTGCATGATATGGAAGGGTACCCCATATTATTCGCACATTGATTATGATAATATCAAGAAGGATCCGTCTGATGGCCTTCCAGATGAAAGGATTGTTTCAACAACTCAGCTTCCAGTATATTCCATCGACAAACCAAGGACTGAATCTCTTCTAATTCTCAAAGCTTTAAGCAATATCAAAGGTGGAAAAATGAAAAAAAGAAAACTGATAGAATACCTAGAAAATCAAGGCATAATTGATAGCGAACTTTCAGCTGCAGCTAAACATAGTAAGTTGAAAGTACTACTTGCCCCTATGACTGTAGGTAGTTTAGATAATCCACTAGTAGAGGTAGAATATAGAGGCAGACAAAGCGATGTTATCCTCACTAACCAAGGAGAAAGTACATTGAAAATTTTTGAGTAAGACCAATTGATGTCTGCCTTCAAGATAACATTTAGATTTGATGATTGATTCTTATCATCAAAATCAATCATCTTTTATGACATAAACAACAAAAAAAGGTTATAAACAGGAATTATAACGAATTTATAACTGATTGAGGCCAGAGGAGAAAGCTAGACATAATATAGACAAAATGCTGAAAGAAGCAGGCTGGTCTATCCAACATTTTGAAGATATGAATCTGGGCCCAGTTAGATTTTCAATTGTTGCCACAAATAATCATTATACAGGATTGGGTCCTAGTACGGTTAATATCTTCAGACAACTGGTAGGTCTAGAAGAAGTGAGATGGAGAGATGAATATGTAATGGCTGATGATCTGGCAGGAAAAGAAGATGATGATTATAATTATAATGCAACTCAGATCAAAACAAAGCAGACAAATCTCTGATTTTCTTTAACATTATAGGATTAAAATATCTTTAACTGGTATGGCGGAAAAGAAAAAAGGGATTCGGATTGTTACTTGCTGTTACCTGTTATTACTTTATTACCTACCTATACATAGACCACTTGGATTACTTGTCTCACAGCTGTTGTCTACATACTGATTTGCGTTGATGTTTGTTGGTAATCCGTTTGCATTGTTAAGGTCAATGACATTCTGAAGTACATTATTGGCTGATATTGTATTCTGTTTGCTCTGTCCATCAAGAAATACTCCATTCTGACTTCCAACTACATTATTCATTTCTATACTTGACTGTTGTGTGTTGACAAATGTTATTCCTGCTAACAAGTTGCCATTCATAAGGTTTGAGTCTATAGCAGCACCGGTACTTGAGTGAGATGCTACACCTATACTATTACCCTGTATGATGTTTTGTTGTACTTGTGCGTTATCAGCTCCTGTCATAAATGTACCTATCTGGTTGTTAGATAATATGACAGAACTAATCTTAAATCCATTTGCTCCAGTAAGAAGTACTCCTGCTTGGAAGTTGCTCAGTGAGCCAGGTCCATTTACTACTACATTATCAACATTTGGTACCATAATTCCAACTTTGGAGCTGTCTTGTCCAGGTCCTGTGATTGAGAATCCGTTCATGTTAATTACTGTGTTTGGACCACCTACTATGATACCATCTCCACTACTACAGTTAAGATTTGCAGTTAGATTTACTACACCGCTTACTACTTGTCCACATGCTGCATTTGTTGATGATGCTTGTTGTACTTGTTGTGCTTGTTGCTGCTGTGGTTGCGCTTGGGGTTGTTGTGGTTGTACTTGCTGCGAAGCAGAGTCATCACTCTCAACGTTACCTCCACTATTAGCAGCGGTTTCCATACTTAACGGTGCTAATTGTGGTTGCTGTGGGATCGTGTTAACAACATTATCGCCATTACTATTATCGTTATCATCATCGTCATTGTGCTTCGGTTTTGTTGCATCCGCTGAAAAAGTGTGCAGTGCGGTTATACTACCTACCGATACTACTAATGCTGCTGCGATTACTATAGCTAGTATCGTTCTTGTTGTATTTTTTTGATTCATTTCTAGTAACTTCTTCCGACCCTAACGATTCTGCTGTTCTCTGTTGTTGAAGCAAGTGGTGGCACTAATTCAGACATGTTTTCGTAGAGTTCCAACAATTTCATACCTTTCTCCGTAGTTCTATAAGATTGTCTTCCACCTTCGTATTCGATTAGCTCGTTGTCCTGTAACATTGTAAGGTATTCTCGGAGCTGAGCAAATGATAGAAATGCTTTGTACATTATTTTTGTCTTCGTAGCTCCTCCTCCATTTGCGGCCTCTAGGATGAGGCCAACAATTTCAGTTCTACTTCTGTATTTCATAATAGAATCAATCAGAACATGAATACTAGATATTTACGCTAACCTATTATTACTACTAATACTTGCGTTAGTATGTATTTAATTATAATGTCTATGTATCACATCAAGTATAACTATGTGATCTTAGAAGTATCCATTTTACTAGAAGAATGACACAAATATTCAGAGATTTTCTTAATGTATTCAAATACTGCAATGTTCGCTAACAATTTAACAGGTAATATGAGATTAACGAGATATACATAAAATAAACAATCTATAAAGTACCTCAAATTATGCCAATATCATCTTCCAGTTATGCCGCCCGTATAATCTCCAATAATATTGACTATGCCCTCTTGAGATTCACAAATTTCGTTGAGCAATTCCATGCTTAACCTCATATTAACTACATGGTGAGTACCATTTTCTGTGATCGAAGGTAGAAATCCAGTTTTTCAGATATCATACTAGGAAGTTCATAACTATGAGCCGATGTGTAAGGTGTATTGATGCTGGAGAACAAGATATAATGGGTGGATGTGTTAAGGGGTATCCAGTTGATAATATATCTAGGCCAGCTTAAACTTGAGGAACTTTATATAGAAGATCAAATTTTTAAGAATCATGGACTTTAATGGGATATTTAGACTTTAATGCCTTTAATGGACGGTTTTAAATATTTTATACTATTACAGATAAAGTCGTACGATCTGATGCAAAACTAGAATGGATAATAGTCTTACTATCAACTCCTAAGGGTATTGAATTAGCAGAAAAGATTGACAGAGTCAATAATGGCAATAACTATATTACGAGGCTTGAGAAGAAGATGGCTATCCCCAATTCAGAATGCGAGGAGAACAAAAACGGTTTCTTATATGTACAAAATGTGATTCTACATTTTTTAGGTAACATATCTCTCATTCAGATCATGAGCCCCTTTACCTACGGGAATCTAACCCCCATTTAGCCCCTAGTTTGTAATCTATAAGTTGAATGTTGTATTATCCAAATTATAGAAATGCATGATGAAAAAGAAATCCAAAAAGAGGTTTTAAAGCCAATAACCAAGGTAAAATCTAAAGAGGATAAAGAATTGCAAGAATTAGAAGTAGAATCAACTGGGGGAGGATAAGATCATTTTGGATCCTACTACTCTCCAATCATGCCTTTCATTGATACTAGTTATAGATTAACAAAGTCCTGAGCGTGAAATCGCTTGCGATATTATACGATTTAAGGCCGATAAATAATACATTATAATAAGTGCATGAATCAAATGCACCTATAATTTATAGATAGCCATCTTATTCTTTAGATTATTTCTTCGTTGTTCGAGAGATGTACTAGTGCAGAATTGGCAAGGTAAGGGATACACTGTTTCAGAACTATCAATAAATCTCGTATATACTAAGAATGTGTTGTACCTATTTTACCCTATGAAGTTTATTAGCCTTTATTGCCACAGGATTATGGACCAGAGCAACTTTACAGATTTCATTAGAGATAGTGATAACCAGGAAGCAAAATATCACGGTTGGCGCCATTTGACGTCTGATGAGGAGGAAACTGAAGCAAAGGCGGAAATGCTTTTGCAACTGTGTTAAGTAGTTAATGCCAGAACATCAACGACATATAATGTAGCCGCTATTTGTTATTAGTGCTATAAAATGATTTCAGGAGAAGGAGGACTGAAACAAGAGAACTTTGTTGACACAAGTTTGCTCCTAGATGCAGTAACCTCTTTGATAGATGCATTTAATCAAGCTGGTTATAACTCTCCAACTAGTATTCAAGTTGATAAGAAGGCATTTGATAAGCTATTAGAAGAAGCATCAAAAACCGGTATTATTATCTACTATGAAAATCAATCGTATTTCTTAAAATAGAAACTGAGGTTACAAATATTAGTTAATGTTTTTAAATCCAGCTGATAGGAGACGATTTATTGAAGAAGAAGTCTATGATGAATTCGTATCCATCGATACCTTAAATGAGACTGACTGTAAGAAATGCAGCGAAATAGAAACTCATGATGTTATCTCTACCAGAAAGTCGTGGAAATTACTTTCCATTGGCGTTAACTACCTATTACTTATACCATCTATTTTGATAATTTCAGTAATTTAACGAATGAGATCGAATTAGATTATTATATTCACTGACGCGTTACACGCAGAAATGCGATCGGTCCGAACTTTCGGTAGAAGAAAATAAACTAAACAACGGATTTGTCAATTAATTGGAGTGGATGGCGTGTCAATGTAGAAAAATACATTGGTGAATGTATTGGTCAAAAAATGCTTGAAGAGCTTGGTCTACGATGTTAATTGATATATCTATACACTGAGCAGAGTTTGGGCACCCATCGCGCTGAAATGGAAATAGGTTTTATTCCAATGGTAGAATTAAGCTGTAAAAATCCTACACGGATGGTGGTGGTATGAATTTATCATTCGTTTGGATAATATTCTCTTGTTTGACTTCTGGGTTGAGATTATTGCGATATGTATTCTTCTGAAGTTCTGCTAAGTGCAGTTGAAGTTCAGTAGTCTTTTGCAATTCAGCCTTTTTGTTCTCCATCTCATCGATATTTCTTTGGAGCTCGTCTTCTCTCTTTTTTAATTCCAAATTTCGGTCGCAGAAATCTTGATAAATCCGAACTGAATTTCGCTTTTCGGCCTCTAGTGAATTTAATTCAGCTTCCAATAGTACAATTTCGAAATATGCTCCAGCATTTTCCTGTGACCATATTTCTTTGATATCCAATGGTCGTATGTTTGTTTTAAGATCTGATTGAGCTGCAATCAACAGATTTCCGCTTAAAAGATTTCCTACCTTTAAACTAGTCGCGAACAATCCGAGGTACATGAAATCATAAGAGAAAGACCGAATGATGAAGAGTCTAGAATTCTAGAGCTCAGAAAGTTTGGTAACGATAGACTTGTTTTTGAGATGGAATATCATGATTGGGTATAATCAGACTTCAAGTATTCTTAGTATTTGTATATTAAGAATATATGGATACTTTTGCGCAATTAATCACCTGCCAGATATTGTCATGATTAATAGCCAAGAAATAAGCTAGTAATTCAATCGTTATAGATGTTTTCTGCTTCCTCATATTAGAAAAGAACTTTAAGGAGACCAAGATTAAAGTAATACAGCGAATTGGAGTTGGTATGAAAGCGACAACGGAGTTAGGAAGTAGCGAGCGAAAAAACAGGTCATTTATTGGTTGGTTGCTTTTGGGAATCGCAATAGGTTTTGAGAGGACAAGGTCTTCAAGTAGATCTTCGAGTACATATATGAGTATCTTGTAAAATAGTCTTTGCTTCTCTTCAATAACGAAACATAGTACATAGCTAGCTCAAATGGTATTCGCATTCATTTATCATGTTATTAATTCTTTTGATAACATTTTCCTGTGCTAAGACCATGCTAAAATCACCATTGATTTAATAACGATTTTTAGCATTCAGAAAGGAGACATATTTTAGACTATTAATTAGGCCAAAAATAGTTAGAGTAAGTCTAACTTAACCCGCAGCTCTTCAGCTATCTCATCTCTTATTCGTTTTAGAAGAGGTTAAAAAATTATTCATATTGCAGAGACAAACTATATATCAACGTCTATTTTTCTTATATTTTGATACGATAGAATTATGCGGATAAAATATGTAGGAATAATAGTCATTGCAGTACTAATTCTAATAGGCGTTGTGATACTATTGCCTATTTATTTTCAACAACAACCACGTCCTACTGTAATGCTTTCTTTTAATATCATAAACAATGAGAATATTCCGAAATGGTGTAACGATTTAGCTTCTATTCTGCAGAAGCATAGTATTAAAGCGACAGTTTTTATAACTGGAGAACTGGCTAAGAGTTATCCAAACTGTGTAACATTATTTTCTTCTAAAAACACTGTAGATATAGGAAGTTCAACCTACAACTATTCAGATCTTGCTCCAGTCTCAGATTATTCAAAAGCACTCGAAGAGATCAAAGGTGGCAAGATCACAGTTGATAATATAGGCGAATTAGATTCAAAAGTATTTAGAGCACCTTATGGATCTACCGATGAAAATATTTACTCACTCCTTACCAACTCAGGTATTCTTGCCGACTTCTCCTATACTAATCAGTATAATAAGTATGAAAATGGACAATTCATAAAGTATGATATGATAGCATATGATGGGTCAAATTCTTCTTCTTTAACGGAGCTATCTAAAAGTCTTCTCTCACCGAAAAAACCCGTCATGGTTAATTTCGACAATTCAGTTCCCGTTAGTCAAATTGACTCTTTTATAGCGGGCATCAAATCTAAGATAAGTAATGTTGATTTTACTAACGCTTCTGAATTGACAAATATACTGCTTACTGTTAGGAAGAATGTATGACAAGTAATCAACCTGGAATAATATGACTTTTTCTTATATTGAGATTATATAAAATGATTTTTAGACTATGCGCAAAATTACAAATATCTTATTAATTGATCTCGACCACTCAAATAAAGGCTTAATTTGGGAGTGATTCTGTTGCCTTTGTCAAGTTATAATATAAGGCTCCAAAGCAATTCATTTAAGATAATATAAATATGCTCGTTTAGAACAATTTGTGTTAAGAACAGGATAATTAAATTGGATACGAATGATCAACAAGGAACCGGTGGGAGGTTTTTCATTAGTCTATTCTTTGGTTTATGGGAGTTAAGTATAATTCATAAAGTTTTTGAAAGACGAGATAATTGCTTGACATTACTTGCGATCTCCTTAATAACAATCTTACTATTTTCAGTCATATATCCAAAGACTTCATCTAGTATTGCAAGTAAATCCTTATGTCATTGCGTAATATTTAGACTCACCAATCTACAGGATTATTTTATTAACGAAGCACAGTTAGCCATAATGGACATATTTCTTTCGAAAAATCAAAATCTTGTGCTGGGATCAATAATGAATCATATAGGTGACGATCCAGCAATAATAGATAAGGTATCAGAAGGAAGTAAGAAAGGACTTTTCGAATTAGCTATAAATGGCTGGAATTTTACTGACTATTCTCGACTATCCGAAGAAGTACAAAAGGATTCCTTGATAAAAGCAAACAGAAAAATGGAGAATTTGTTTGATACATCATCTAGGATATTTATTCCTCCGTACGGGAGCTATGATAATTCTACGCTAGAAGCGATGCGTGGAGCTAACTTCAGCGTATTAAGCTCTACCAGTGGTATAGACCAGAATGATTATTTTGATGTATACCAAAAAAATGGCCATGGTTTGAACAGAAATCAAACTATATATCACCTTCCTGCGATATCATCATTTAACAGCTACAATACTACTGGTTTGACAGAGGTTCCAATCCAGAAGATCAAAAATGATATCAACCAATCTATGAATGAATTTGGGTATGCGGTAGTTAATTTGGATCCTCAGTTCTTTATTAACAAAACGAAAGGAGATCAAGCGGAATTAAACTACCAGATGATAAACAATCTTTCTAGTTTGGTTGATTTTCTTATAATGAATAATATAGACATTGAAACATTTTCTGAAATAATAGAAATTAGCACCAATGTCCCGATTATATACAACAGAGCAATTAATTTATCTTCGGCTCCATCAACTAATTTGACTTCTAATAAGGTTGTGATTTTAGCCTTTGATGACGGAGGGAAAGGTCAGTATACTATAGCTAAACCAATCCTGGATAATTACGGATTTAGAGCTACTTTTTTCATTGTTTGCAACTATGTGGGAAAGGATATTGCTGGAAAACGCATGGATTGGCAAGATATAGAAGCACTTCATAATGCAGGATATGATATAGAATCACATACTATGAATCACGAGAATCTAAGTAAAGTATCACAAAGACAATTAGAATTCGAAATTGGTCAGTCAAAACAATGCCTTCTAGATCATGGTATTAATTCAACTATTTTTGCATACCCCCAGAACGAAGGAAGCCATAATAAGACTGTAGTTGATACAGTATCTAAGTACTATGAACTAGCAAGAACAGGCGAGGAACCTCTAATGTATCTGCATTGTGATGGTTGGAAGGGAATATCAAGTCAAACAGATTGTAACCCCTATTTCGATAATGGTACCCTGACTTTTGTAAACAGATATTCTATTCCAGGTTGGACTCATAATTCCCATTCTTCGACTGTATACAATAGCTCCCAGATGTTTCAGAAATTTTTAGAAGTTATCAACAGTCAGAGTAATTATAATTATGATGGAGTAAAAACCATTCCGATAATTACATACCATAATATCACTTATCGAGATATAAGGGAATATGGTCTAGACACTTTGAGTATCAACAAGGATTTGTTTGAAGCAGAAATGAAATATTTGCGTGATAATAATTTTAATGTGTTAACCATGGCTGATCTTGCATATAACGAATATACTAATTACATTTACATCAAAAATTTTCAATTTGTTAATTCTTAACAACTTTTAACTAAAGCAAGATCCATAACTGATGAAAGGTTTGGAAAGCAACTAAGTAGCCGTAATGAATACTATGAGTATTAATTAAAGGATTAATCATCGACTAACCATTAACTATACTGATAGGTTTTTCACAAATATATCTGGCACACAATAATACTGGTATCCATATGGTAAGTAAGTGGCAGTGATAGTCTTAATAGTGTTAGCGAATACAATTGAAGCTCTATTCATACTAATTCATTAGCACCATAAGACGATTAATCAAATAATATTAATGTTACCTACCTCTTTCAAACTCATGTTTGCAGCAGGATGTGATATAAGAAGACTAGTTGTTATGCTCTATTTATCAATGTGATCGATACTAGAATGTCTTGTAATGATGCAGTAAACTATCTTTGATCCTTGAGAAACAATGATTTTAAAACTACCATTTTCATAACTGGCTAGCCATGACCCTTTTACGTTTCATTACTTTATTCTAATCCTAGAGTCGTCATCTAGAGCTCAACCTGCAACTCTTCAGACCTCACATCAATCCCGGATCTCGGGGAACTTTCGAAGACAAATCAGACGGTGTACAGTAAAGTAATAAGTAGACATTCGCCTTTTCAAAGCTTTGTATGGAACCGAAGGGCTATCTAATAGAATTTATTTTTCTTATAGCGAAAAGTTTAATAAGATTTGTAAGTAACTATTGCTAATAACGCCAATGATGGGCTACAAAATCCTGGTTTGCTCTCTTTTGCGAGACTCTTTAAACTATTCGACCAACCTTGTTTTAGTTAATCTTCATCTTCATGTCGCCGGAACAATTGAAATTATATCTAATACTAAAGCAGTAGCTGCAATCGATATCCAGTTCGGCAATCCATTCGAATTGACTAAACTAAATCTTTCTGATAGAAAA
>JAATVR010000294.1 GCA_014523665.1 Nitrososphaerales archaeon TH526 | reverse complement strand
TGATTGATAAGAAGTCAATAGATCCAAAATTAGTAGATGAAAAAGAATTAACCGTGGAAATAGAGGCACAGTACTCTCCAAATAATAATGAAACAGAGGCACAGTACTCTCCAAATAATAATGAAACAGAGGCACAGTACTCTCCAAATAATGATTTGAGAGATTCTCGTGTAAAGCTGTCTGATGTAGGTCGGATACAGATTTCTAGAAAGGCTTGGACAGTAAGAATGATAATAATTGCAACTATTGCTTTTTTCCCATTGTATAGACTATATCAAGGTGCTTCACTTGCAGACCCGTTTATCATTTATTCTACCATAATCCCAGCAATTACGGTTTTGGTACTATTTGGGGCATGGTTTTGGTATAGGAACCCTTCACAAAGCACAGGCACAATAAGTGAAAATGACTTAGTTTCAGTCATTATACCAATTTATAATGAAAGAGATATGATCGAAATGGTCATCGACGCGGTATACAGGTCAACATACAAGAAAATCGAAGTGATAGCCGTAAATGATGGAAGCATTGATGGAACAAAAGAAATTCTTGATAACATCAGGAACAAGTACCCAAGCTTAAAGGTAATTCATCAAGTTAGAGGAGGAAAAAGAAACGCTGTCGCTACTGGCTACTACGCCTCTAAAGGTCGGTACTTGGTTCATATAGATTCAGATAGCATCATAGACGAGGCTGCGATAACTGAAATGATAAAGACGTTTAATGCCAATCCAAATGTCGGAATAGTCGTCGGAGAAATTAGAATTGGGAATGCAAATGATAGCACACTCACAAAAATACAAGAAGCCTGGCACAATATAAGTTGCAATATTAACAAAGCATTCGAGAGTGTGTTTGGATCGGTGACTTGTTGTAGTGGATCTTTGTCCGCTCATAGACGTGAAGCAATACACGATTTTATGCCATATTGGGCCGCTTCGAGATCTTTCAGTGGGGGTGGCGTAGACAGAGAACTCAATGCCTTTGTAATAGCCCCTAAAGCTATGAAAGACGATTATCTAAAGACATTATGGCCTTCTTCTCAAACTAAACAACAATTAATGGAGTCTACAGCACGTTATGATGATTCAGATGATCGAATGCTGACAGCACATTCACTGATAAGGTGGCAGGCGGCTTACATTGTAACTGCATTTACTTACGTCAAAGGCCAGGAAACATGGAACAAGTTTATCAAACAGCAGATCAGATGGAGGAAGGGCTTTTTAAGAACTAGCTTCTACCTAAGTACTTTTTATTGGCAGAAAAGACATCCTCTTGCGATTATAGTCTATTATCTTGATGTCATGGCGGCTTTAACGGCACCATTTGCTATCTCGTCGGTATTAATTTATGAAGCCATTATTCTTAACCAATATTGGCTTGCTCTGGCATTTATAGGCGGGATAGTATACAGTGCTCTAGCTGTGGGAATTGATATGAAACTTCGCTATCCGAAGTCAAAAATATGGAAGTATATGCCACTGATGAGTTTAATTGGTACGTTCATGCTCTCTTGGTTAACATTCGTTGCACTATGGGAGTACAAGAAGAATTCTTGGATGACCAGGTAACACTCTAGGTAGAAGTTAGTTTCGATATTTTTTATTATGATTTGATATGGGAGCAATTCATGGACCGATTTCTGGCAGCGGTATCGTAGGAAGATCGCTATTTTGTTGTTCCTTATTAATACTAGTAATTTACCTTCCCAGTTCTCTGCATGGTCAAACAGATCAGGTATGTAGATGTGTCGTATTCAGGGTAACTGGAGTCCAAGACTATTTTGCGAATCAGTCGCAGATTGAGATAATGGATATGTTTTTAAAAACTAACCAGAGCCTTACTCTAGGATTGATAATGAATCACATAGGTGATGATCAAGAAATAGTGGAAAAACTGAAGGAAGGGAGTAGAAAAGGGATCTTTGAATTGGCTGCAAATGGCTGGAATTTCTCTGATTACTCTTTATTACCAGAAGAAGAACAAAAAGCATCTCTACTGCAAACTAACAAAAAAATGGAGAATCTATTTCTCTTATCCTCTCGGATATTTATCCCTCCATATGCGAGTTATAATAATTCTACTCAGGAAGCAATGCGCAAGGCCAACTTCAGCGTGTTAAGCTCCGATATCGGAATAAACCAGATTGATGCAAGCTTAATAAATATAAGTTATCCAAGCCAGAATCAAACTATATACAGTATCCCATCAACTTCGTCCTTTAATAGCTATAATTCCACTGGGAACACGGTGGAGGTTCCGATTCAGAAGATTAAGAGCGATATTAATCGCTCTATAGATAAGCTTGGATACGCCGTAATCAACTTGGATCCCCAGTTTTTTCTTATAAATGGACAACAAGACGATCTTTCAAGTCTGAATGTTACTAGAATAAATAACCTCGCTAACTTAATCGACCTTATAATATCAAGCGGTATTTATAAAATCGCGTCATTTTCTGACATAACAGGGACCGAGACCAACAGCATCATAACAAAAGGAGTAACTCTTGATACGTCAGAGAATGTTGCAAGAGATCTTTATCAAACTGGGAAAATGGTTATAGGGGGTAATGCTTCAAACCTAATAATTCTTTTACCAAACGAGGCGCATGAATCACCAGATTTGTCTGAAGAGCAGAGATTAATTGGAGAGCCCTATGTTCCACAAAATACAGTTATAGGCCCAGAAACCTCAGTAGTCTGGTTTAATGGTGACGTCGATCATGATCATAAGATAACATTAACTAAAGGGGGGGAAACGATTCTTGAAAGCGATATATTTGGATTTAATAGTACTTATGGACCAATAAGATTAAACGATACTGGAGTTTACAGTTACTACGAAACTGATGTGATTAATGATGATCCTAATTTTGTTATGGAAGGGAACATTACTGTAATTGAAGATAGTGATCTTAAGGGAGTCTCAAATACATCCAAACTTGGTATATCAAGTGATCGAATGATAGTTGGCACTTTTATGGTGCCTACACAAGATCTACATCAAAATATCATAGATTTCCAAAATCATGGTCTAATCGTCGAGAATTTTTACACCTTCAAGGATCTAAGAGGTGGGCAAGAGGGAACAGGAGATGAACAGACATTACTTGTATGGAATGCAAAGGCTAACGAATTGGGATTAGATCATGTCATTCAAGCCTTGCAAGAAATCACACGAACCTTGCCATATGCATAATTATCTTTTATGCATATCCTGTTTAGGCAAAATTTCAGACACAATATGACTATTAGTATCAGTATACCATTATTTCTTTTTCTATTAATAACTCTAACGTCCCTTACAACAAATACTGATGCTTTCTCAACTTCACCAAAATCATGTGAATGTGTTACATTTAGAATGGACGATATTCAAGACTTTTTCTTAAATGATGTTCAGATGGCTGTTATGGACACCTTTTTGGACAATAATGCAAGTCTTACACTAGGAATTATTGGCGCTCATTTTGGCGAAGACGATACATTGGTCAAGTATATTAGTGATAATCTTCTTCAAGTGAATGCCAATACCACAGACTCTCAACCTGCTATTTTGCAAATCGCAAATCATGGCTGGGAACACGAGGATTTTACCGAATATAATATGAGTAATCAATCTTCACTCATAAAGCGTGCAAACGAAAGAATCTCTTTCATTCTAGGGGTTACGCCAGTTATCTTCATCCCCCCTTTCAATATGCTAAACAATGACACTTTTTCTTCACTGATTGAAAATAGGGTTCCATATGTCAGTGCAAATGTGACAACGGACCCTCCTTCCATCTATTCCGAAAAGTCATATCAGAATAGAACGTCTGATTCACTTTATCATTTTCCATCCAGTGGCAATACAGGTGATTTGAGTACCAGTAATGACTACTGGGAAGGGAGGGAGCATCAGCAAGTCCTGTCAGACATTGAGCTGAGTCTGAATAATTACGGATTCGCGGTTGTTACCTTACATCCTATGGAGTATTCTCAACGAGAAGATCTCAATTACTCCAACTCAGTAGATCTGCACCAACTATCAGAACTCAAAAAACTCATCAATGGGATCAGGGAGTTGGGATTAAAAATAGTTACAATTCCTGAAATAAAATCCTATATGAATGTGAGTACGTAGTCATATTTGCCTAGGTGGTAGATTCAACATCTTCCATATCTAAAATCTTTGCCTTGTGATATATTTATAACTGTATAAGACTGACTCCGCGTTACAGTTTTTCTTATCTCGCTTAAATACAATATCCTCTTATGTATATAATTGCCAATGTTACCACTCATGAACTAACTTCTTCTGTCTTCCCTTTTCAAGATTAACGAGAAACTGCTTCATCTCATTAAACTCCCCTCTGAGTTCTCCCAATTCGGCAAGATAGTGCTGTTAGCTTATAGTGCTGTTATAAGTGCAGTGATTAACTTGTTATGCCAAAAAGATTATGTTTCAGTAACGGTAGGAATTTGCTTCAACTATAAAAAGTGTCAGTACCTGACAAAGTGCCAAAAAATACAGCAGGGAGCTGCAATGGCCGCCTAACTTTTTGAGTACAGGTGATTGAAAACATGACAACAAACGTATTAAAACCAAAAAACTAGGACTACGTGACCTCTGCACAGGTCTTGAGCTTACGATGGAAAAAGCACTCCAGAGATATAAGATTCGATATATCTTACAATACAAATATGGTATAGGTACAATGGATTTTTATCTTCCAGAATGAAATATAGCACTGGCATGCGGATCCGAGGTTATACGTGCTTTTCTCATTTGTGATTTATCTTGTTCATGAGATGCCTGTAATATCTAGGATGATGATTCAGTATTATTTGGCATCTCATTAATGTGGGAATGCTAATCTCATTCAAAGTGTCAATATCAGGGTGTCGGAAGACTCATGAACATTCGGCAAGACCATTGAATATGTTATGTGAGCCTGCAACTATTCGAAAGTTAACAGGTTTGTTATTTCCGCAATCTCCGCTTATTATAATATCTTTTGGGACTTTGCCTTGACATAGTGAATCAATGGTTTCCTTACCTCTCAGGTCATACTTAGTATTATCTATAGTTCCGCCGATTATTGTCCCTTTCTTCTCACTAGGCTCGTCTGTGCCTTTTATACTCCATTCTCCCTTTATCATACCGCCCTCATTATATGCATTGACTGACAAACCAGCCGTAGCAGGGTTTGCCGACGTAGCTGTACATTGATAATTTGTAGAATCAGTATCAATCAAAATCTTGTTTGGTCCTATACGGCCCTGAGCCGTTACAATTACGCATAAGAAAGACGGAGCTACCACCAGCATTGCTGAAACTAATAGGACAATAATTAGGATCTTTGACTTTGCGTTTTTATCGTATAGCATATTGATGTCATGTCTCATTCCCGTATTAATGTTTGAGTCTAACAGAGCTTTGAATACCATTAGGATGCAATTTTACTGGCGGAGAAAATGGGAACTTATCCTCTTAAAACGCTCCCGTACAAGTACTTGTCATATCCTGAGGTAACCCCAAAAACGGTAAACGTGCAAGGCAATACTGGAGCTGAGACAGCAGAAGTCAAGCCAACGAGTATAGTGGATGTGTTTAATCCTAATAGTAAAAGAGTTCTTAATGAAACAAGTGATGCTGCGCCATCAATAGCTTCTTTTAGTCCATAACTTCAATACGGTAAGCGGGATCATAGACACCTCATGTAATTATTTTAGTATAATTGACCTCATTTTGATATCAGACATCCACGAAATTCCAAGAAATAACATGTCAATAATACATAGTAACACAAGATGGCAGGAGCTAAATCATAGTAGTTATAATTCACTCAAGGGGCAATGAATAAGAAAGAAAAAGAAGCATATATCTTAGCATTAGCTGGGGTAATTGCTTGCATGAGGGGACCTGGTAAAAGCGCTAAGCGAATTTCTTAGAATATCTAAGAAATGACTAACGGTATAGCAGCAGGCTCAGCGATAAGATTCTTGAGACTTACTTGTACAATGCAACGCTCTGTTGCATCAGAAAAGCTAAGTCCAGTTGAGGATCTGCGGCTGTCATTTCTTTACTGTTACGTTAAATGTTTGATCTTTCATATGATATAATTCGGTTGAATGGGATTATTCACCTGATCGCTATATCTAATCACGTGTTCTCCTGGCGGCAAAGGTTTGATTATAATTATATAACCCAAATCATGTCTAGAACAGGATTAGTGAAGCCCCGTTGTTTGACAATCATTTTGAACTAATACGGGTAATTTATTCTGTTACTATTTAGACTATCATTATTTGGAGAAACCAAATATAAGTTCTTAATATTGGCCCTCCAACTATGTGCTCTATATTAAAGGTCAGGAGATCTTTCTCTCTTCTTCACTTCCCTTATTACAACATCTAAATATTTCTTAAGTTGATCTTCATCCAAATCGTACTCTGTTTGAGTATCCCTTTCCAAGTCAGGTGTATCTTCGATAATTATTCCTACAGTTCTTTGTATCTCTTTCGAATTCAGCCTGGCCTATTAGGTTCAACAACTTGGACTCTAATGTATGCTTATGAATTGATTTTCTTAAGTTAGTATTTGCAGAGACAAGTGTTGCAGAATTATAGATTCCTACTAGCATCAAAAATGCAGCTAAATTTAAAACAGTTATGGTCGCAAGCCCGAATGCGGGATAAGGAGCAACCACTTGAGTTGGAGCCTGATTCGCTGTAAATATCAAAAATATGCCAAAGCCAGAAATGATCATGTAAATTCTAATCCTCTTTTCATACCTAACTATTGAAGATATTTTCCAAAATGCAATACCAAAGATCAATCCTCCAATAGGTTTACTTAACGATAGAACCGCTCCCAAAATAATTGAAACAGTAACTGGATCGTCGGGCATATATGATGTTAGGATGCCACCAATTACAAATTGGTAGAAATAAGTTATTACAAAGTAAGCAAGTGGTACTGAAAGCAAAATCCAATATGCTATGGTATCAACTACTCTCTCATGTTTGAGCTTTTGTCGGAAGCAAGTCTTTAGTATCAAATATTAATGTCCTGATGATGGCTCAACCTGGGAAGGATAATGAAATGTTTCATTTTCATTCTGATGATAGGAATTTGCTATATTTGGTGGCAGTGTCGATAAATCGTTCATTAACATAACTATCTCTTGTTCCATTTCTAGATCTGCATTGGTATCCTGAAATTCTGCAACGTGCTGATTAGAATCAGTAGTAGTCTCCTGCAATTCAGTCTTTTTAGCATCCAATTCATTAATGCTATGTTGGAGCTCATCTTCTCTCTTTTTTAATTCGATATTTCGATCGACGAATTGCTGATATGTTCGAGCTATATTGTTTAATTCAGTTCTCCATGAATTTAATTCAGCTTTATGTGAATTTATTTCCTCATTGACTCTGTCATATTCTAGTCTAATCCTAGGAAGATATCCGTTTGCGATCTTTAGCAGCTCTACTACTTCACCATAGGCAACAACTCCCAATCAAATGCTTATTCAAAAAACTGAATATACTTATCTTGATCAACGCTCTGTTTACATCCATTTCGGGATATTTTGGGGGATTAACATCATTGGATACAGAGACTATTAAGAGCCATTACGTCATCGTAGCCTTGTTTGATTGGATCCTGTATTGTTTGAAGGGTTATATCTCCAAGTTTGGAATAAGTACTGCTTTCGGGATTATATTTGCGCTCTATGCGTTGCACTTTCGGTTTAGATCGACCTGTCATTAGATCTTTAAAGCTTCTAGACTCGCCAGATGTATATGATGTGCTCGTTGCTGGTTCCGACTCGAGAGATTCAAATTCATTTTTGAATGCCTCTCTGTCAGTAGAATCTTTTATATGGCTTCCAGCAATCTCTCTTAGACGCCTTATGAAATCGGTGTAGTCTGTCACAAGTGAAGCGGAATATTGATCATTGTAAGTTCTATCCCCATATACTATATCGTTATTCCTATCTTTCACTTCATCAAGATGTTTAGGTATATTGACAACATCTATTGTAGAAGGATGTACATTTACTACATAAACTTCTAGATCCGGAGCTTCACATTGATCTTCAACATTAACCCAATAATCTCTATGTGCTTCTAATAATTCTTTAAGTGGAGTATTACTCAGAATACCCCCATCCCAAAAGCTACGTTTGCATATTTCTATAGGGTCATAAAAATCAGGAAGAGTACCCCTAGCCATAATATGATCTATTTGGATACCCTCATCATATTCGATGACAATCTGATTCGAATCATCTTCTTTTCTATCGAAGTATTTACTATTTTTTATGTGTCGGTATTTTTCTCCAGGACGATATACAGTTTTTCTTTTACCATCTGATTTTTTATAGCTATCAAATGTCACTGTTATGCCTTCCGCAATATCAACGGCAGTTACAAGGAGCCTAGGTTCTCCTTTATCAATACATGTTCCAACTGGGAATTTTCCAAAATCTACTATTAACTTCTTTAAAGGTTCTTCATTTAGCATAACCCTTTTGGCCATGGGGTTATCGGAATCGAAGAATTTATTGTCATCCCTTACACCTTTTAATGAAAAGACTTTACCCGCTCCAGAAACAAAAACTTTTGTAGAGTAATACCTTCTAGCAGCTTCCTTTGAAGCGATACTTACTATTTTTTTTCCATCAGGTTCCCAGTTTCGAAACTCCTTCGTCCATGGTTTCCACCAGGGGAACATTGAAAAATTATCCTCAGGAGGAATGTCATCATTAATCCTATCTAGACCTTCTTTTAAGGCTATTCCTTCTGTCCAAAACTTTTCAAGCTCCTTTATTGAGTCTAGCCAACTTTTACCTTTTTGAATATTTCCTATCAGAACTGCAGCGTTCATTGCACCAATAGAGGTTCCTGCTATGATATCGAATAGTGGTGCTTTACTATCTTCACCTGGGCCATTTTTTACTTGCCCTTTAGTCAGCGTCTCGTAGAGTCCTTTTATTGCTCCCACCTCATAGGCACCTAGTGCCCCACCACCCTGAAGGACTAGTGCTCTGTCTTTCTGGTCTATTAGACCTTTTGCTGTCTACAATCTGTTTCTCAATCATAATAGTTACAAAACGGTACGTCGAGACTTATATTGTGATGCTTTCGTGAAGCATTAAGACTAATAATACTTAATGATGGCTCTAGTTCGATACTGATCAATCAAAAACATGACTAAAATAAAAATAAGTATTTATCGATGCATTTAAGTCAACAAGGATGTATTGTTAATGACGATGAGGATATCCTAGTATGTAAGTTGACGCTCTCCTCCATTTTTTGGTTTGGTGCATAGAGGAATTCAATCGGATGCCTAATGATACTGAGTCATCCTCGCAGATATTACAGGTACCTGATATCACTTTCCAACTATACCCTGGTTTCAACATAACACAATAGGGTAGTAGTTAAGTATCAGAATACATATGGGTTTAGAGATGTTTGATAATAATACTTAGATTTGGTATCAAATTAGATACGGATTTCTACCATAGATTTGCCAGATTATATTAGTTTAAATGATTTGTTACTATTGGCCATTGGATAATGGTATTTGTTTGAGTTGGAATACTGTAGGACTTTATTTAGCAACTATCTACTGGTAACAAGTAACTTAGCTAATGATAGTAGGCAATTGAATAAAATTTTCTATCATTATATCATCTTGTATGATGTCCTTGTATGATATATCCTACTCCTTAATTGTATAGCATCCAGACATCTAATGAGTCGGCAGCATGACAAGGATTTTAGTATCAGCAATAATCCTTATATTAACAGCAGCGACATTTACACCATCAGCAGTATTTGCATACAGCGCTGATAATACAATTATGCCATATGGCAAATCGATTGTTCCAGTAAAGTCTCAGACTGACCTCAAGGTTCCTGCCAATGCTGTTGAAGATACTAGTATTAGTGTTATACCACTAGCTGATCAAAATACAATTACCCCACAGGCTGATAATAGCAAAAATAATGCTTGTGCAAATCCGCCTTCTCAAAATAAAGGAAAAGCCCCTCCATTTTGTGTTGGGCACTTAGTCGTAGTAAAACATGTAATAAATGATAATGAAGGTATAAGCACTGCCGGAGACTTTACAATTGACGTAAGCAGATCATTTTCAGGAGCAGAATCTCCAGGTACTGATGTTACATTAACTCCAGGTTCGTTTAGAGTTAGCGAGACAGGACCTGCTGGTTATACTCAAAGCCTATCCGGTGATTGTTCTGGCACTATTAATGCTGGAGATAATAAGGTATGTACTGTCACTAATAATGATAATCCTCAGACAAGTGGTCCTACTATAACTGTCAGTAATGTTCTTTGCACGGGTACTCCAGCGCAACCACAGATAAGTATAGACGTGACTGTTTCAGGAATATCCCATGATTCGCATCCTCTCACATTTCAGGAACAAGTCTTTTCCCCCACGGGTTATCTTGTTAGACTCCAAGAGTACACAATTCCAGCTAATGCCCCAGATCCAGCAACTATATTTATTGGCGAAGGTATTCTATTACCACCGGGGCCAACTGCGGGAACATATAAGATCACTGACATTATAAATGGACAAGCCGTATCCACAACGTTCCAAGTTCCAGAATGCTCTCAGCAGTAGAGAAACTGGCATTCAATTAATCCAATAGTTGCATTTGCCGCAGCGGCTACACATGCTACAGTTAGTACACAAACACAGAATATGGCATTCCAGTCTTCCTGATATTACATTCAGCTTTGTATATCATTATTTAATGAAATAGAAACCTGGTATTATACTAGTCTATATTTTCGAGAAAGCCAGTGCTCAAAGCTGACTCACAAAGTCTTGTGCTCATTACTCTAGTGATATTCTAAATATATAATTACCTTATTTAGTTTCCATTGCACTTCTATACAGGAATAGCATATGGTTCTTTTAGTATATATTCCTCTGCATTTTTATCAAGGGATATCAACTTTCATTTGCATCATCATTGGAGTAGGGGAGCTTTAACATGATCCTATGAGTATATGGTGTTGTAAGGCCTTATCCAACATATTTCGACAGTCTCTCTAATCTTTATTTTAAAGAGAACTTATTTAGTTAG
>JAATVR010000293.1 GCA_014523665.1 Nitrososphaerales archaeon TH526 | reverse complement strand
GTGGTGCCATCGTTTGTTCTATGCCAGCGTTATTAAACGCATAATCAAGCCTACCGTACGTTTCAACTGTTCTCTCTACAAGCGATCTGACATCATTTTCGTTTGCCACATCAGTCTTGACAAAGATGCCCTCGCTTCCAGCTTCTTTGATTAATCGAACAGTTTCTTCCCCCTCTTTGACACGGCGTCCGGCTATCGTAACTTTGGCTCCCTCTTTTGCAATAGCAATCGCAGTTGCTCGTCCAATACCAGAATTACCCCCAGTCACGATCGCAACTTTTTGATCCGTCATTTCTTTTACATCGTTCTTGCATTATTTATCGTTGACGGTACTAATAGTATGAATGATGGACAGCGGCCTGATAATTGTATTTAAGTAGAAAAGAAGATCCTTTCGTAGAAGTATAAGCGATCCGTCACGAAACGTCTAGTCATATTCTCTGATAACTAGAATTGGCACACAAAGAAGAGATTAATAACACTAGAGGGATTTGCTACTTACTTGAGGCCATAGAGGGGATTTTGTTTTGTAATTCTTGGCGCCTATTCCTTATTGTAACATCTGATATTCCGGCCGCTTCAGCGAAGTACTTTTGAGATTTACTCTGGTCATCGTAGTGCAAGCATTCAAGGTAGAGAACAGTTGCTGCAATACTCATTGGATCTTTACCCGCAGATATATTACTTTCTGTGACCTGTTTCAAAAAATCAATAGCAGATCTTTTTATCTTTTCACTAACTCCTGTTTTGTTCGCAAGCTTTACTAAACATCTTACAGGATCAATCAATGGTATCTTAAGGTCTAATTTTAATACTATACTAATATATGCATCCCACATCTCTTTCCGTCTAATATTACTGACCTCTACAATCTCCTCAATTGTTCTTGGTATCAAGGCTTCTCTACATGCTATGTAAACGCATGCTGCCAATACTCCGGTTGTTGTTCTGCCCACAGTTATCTCCTTCTGTTGGACTTTTCTATATAGATAAGCTGCCTTCTCTACCACAGAATCAGGTAGTACTAATTTTTGCTTTAATCTGTCAAGCTGACCAAACGCAATCTTACGACTTGAATTCCTGGTTTGCGTTCGGTAATCCCAAGTTCTTATCCTTTGCAGAATTGATAGCATCGATGAATCAAAGATCATTTCACCTGTAAAATCCCTATTCTCTCTTCCAATTTTTGTGGAAAGTCCTTGATCATGAATAGCTAATGACATGGGCATTCCACCTCGATAACTTGAAGCGAGCCCGACGCTTGAAGATGTTCCCACCTCTGAGAGTGATTCCACTGGTCTGTCAGAAATGACCTGGCCGCAATCAATACAGATAACCTCCCCAGCTCCCGGATCAGTTAGAGTAAATGAATGCTTTCTTCTACATTTATTGTCTATATCATGTGGTGCGAGCACAAATCGAATATTCCTACCTCGGACCTATGTACGCATAGCCTGGATTTAATTCCTTTGAATTCAGACAAGTGAATGCTCCGTCTAAGGACCAGCTTATTCGAGAATTACATGTGGATGAAAATTCATTGGAATCTGGCCAGGGAATAACCTACTCTTATATGCTAGTACGGTTTATGCATTGTTATTAAACCGCCTTATTTTTAGCATCCTCGGGGAAAGTGGATACTATAGTCGGGGGCCAAAAAATAGGAGCTGTGCCCATGTGTATACTGCTGGAGTTGGATCGACAACCCCAGAAACACCACCACGAGACGACAGACAATATTAAAGTAGCTTGAATCGATCTCGTAGCAAAAACATTGCAGTCGACAACCAGCACAGGTACATCCTACTCGGGGACAGAAGAGATCTCGACTTCTCCGACGACATCTGGTACTACTATGAGACTAGACTCTTCTTCGGGGCAACAACACATATTCAACTTCGGGAAGAAAGAGTATAGCCAAGAGCGGTACTTACACTTCCTTGACATTTACGGTCAGCGCTAGCAGTGTTGACAATCCAAACATGGAGCTATATGGAGAGAGTGTTTCACTGTAGGTGAAGCAGGAAAACATTCACTTAGTATCGACAGGGTGAAAAATAAATAGACAAGACAAGATTAACATCTCCTTTATCATTTGGTTCCGTAGAATCATTTATTGAAGTTTTTTGACAGCTTCTACGACATTCCAGTGCGCAGTCCATCCTGAAGCAAACTATGGTCCATAAGAGTTTCTACTACTCTTCATTCTCCCCTTTCCCTTTTCTAACTGGAAATATTCAATCTATTTTCTATTTATTCGATTCAATCCTATACGACTTTGCAATAACCAACAATTTACTGAATTGCCTTTTATTATGTAAGATGATTAATTAGTGCCCGGTTTGATTCTGTTGTTGCTGCTGCTGCGACGGGCCTGGTAATTGGAAGAAAGGAAGACCTCCACCACTGCCAAGAGAATAAGGCATCTGTCCATTCCATCTATTGATTGCTTGCCATTGTAGATATTGTGGGTTTTGACGCAGTTGGCCTGTAATAACACTGATAGCCTGTGATTCTCCATTAGCTTTGGCTACATTTGCTTTGGCCTGGGCTTCTGCTTGTACAACTGTCTGATTTGCGATCACCTGTATGGCTCTGAGATTGTTTTGTTCCGTAAGATATTTTTGAAATGCTACTACTTTTGATTCAATTTGATCTGCAAATGCTTTTGAAAACTTGAAATCTGTTATAAAAACAGTCTCAACAACGATATCTCTATGTGAAAGAGTATTACTTATAGCATCAGCTATTACACCTTTTGCAGTCTCTCTTTTAGTTATAAGTTCTTCAGCATTGAATTTCGCGACACTTGCTTTAACTGACTCTTGTATTGTTGGTGCAATTATTCTGTCAGAATAGTCTGCTCCAAGTTGTTGGAAGATCACATTTGCATCATTCGGATCAATATGATAATTCAGTGCGATTACCGTCTGTACCTCCTGTAAGTCGTTAGATGCTGCGGAAGCCTCAGCTTGATATTTTAAAGTGCGTACTTCTAATTGTATTACTTGCTCTGCAAATGGAATTATAAAATGTACTCCTTCTCCCAATACCCGATTTTCTACCGCACCTAAGTAGAGTACAACCCCCCTATGTCCTGCTTGTACTATAACTACAGACTCAGCTAGTACTAATATTATAAAAATGAACGTTGCTATAGCAGCTTTGATCCTTAACTTGTTCGGGGTTGTTGGAAAGTGCGGTCTTATCGAAGACATCCAAGCTTTACTCATATCGTTGTTGATGTTGTTATTATTACTTGTCATCTTTATGATAAGTACTCTCTCGTGAAGTTTGAGTCGCAATTTGACGTCTCCGCCGATGGTGAAGAGTACGATTTATTGCTAAAGCACCAACAATAAGAATTATTATGGCCACAATTGCTGTTGTGACATCTATGATGGCCAATATGTTGTTGCATAATATATTTGACTTTTGACCATTTAAGCTCATCTAACGATTTAGTCATTTTCAATTGCTACTGCAAGGGATTGATTGAATGCCCTATGATATCATCACCTTTCATCATAATACAGCATGCACATTTTTGCTGCAAACACATTCTAGCATGCTCATGTTTACAGATTGAACAAATACATGCTTGTTCAGTGATTGTATTAACTCTTTTCTGTTGTTTTGATTTCTCTTCAGCATAAAGCCATAATACAATCAAAGGTATCCCTATTGCAAAAAATACAAGTATAGTACGTATAGGTACCCTCAGAACAAATAATGCAATTGCAAAGCACAGGGTTGCTATACCAAGTATTGCAATCCAGCGTGTTGTTGTATCCATAATATATACACCTGCACATACCGAACGTATTGGATCTTTTTCTTGACGCCTTCCTTATCAGATAACCAGCATTTTTCTATCATTGTTGCGTTCCTTTTATAATTAATTGTTGACATACTCGATTCAAATTCACCACCTCTGCATCAAGCATTTTCTTAGCTAATGTGCTGACTTGGTCTTCATGCGGCATTTCTTTTGTTCTTGGCATATAGAATACTAAAAACCTGGAATGAGCTAATTGATCCAATGTCATACAAAGTATAATACTGACAACTGACTAATTACTATATAGGTTAAAACTGATAATGACTTAGACGGTAGATATTTGATTCGCATCTAATTTCTACGCAGTTACATTTCTATGGATTTTGTTTATATGGAGATCAATAATGATCTGTCGTCAATTATGAAATTATGCAAGCTATTGAAACAGAATAAGATGCTAAGTCAACGGGATATCTTAAAATTTCTTAGTTATGCTAGTGATGATTTACCAACATTAGAAAATCGATGTCGAACAGGTCTATAGCAGCAGCCAGCAGCAACAGTGTATTAGGACTGCAAATTAGGAATAAGAAATTAAGTGATGAAGTAGGAATACTATGCTCTAGTATATCAAAATTAGAAAAGTCGTTAAACTAGATAGCCCCCCATGTTCAGCATTTCCAGGCATTGTAAGAGCCTACGGAAATCTTAGTATCACGTGTGCTATATTGTCTGCCTTATTCGTGATGGCCTGCTCCCGGCGATATCTCGTTAACACCTATTACCACGGTGCTACTTGCCGGAAGAACTTCATCTGAATCTCCAGGATTCTGAATTGCAATGTCTGTAACGGTTAAATTCTGTGGAGGGATATCTACATGGTATAAACACATAGTTCCAGGACTTGATAATGGTGGAACATTCTCAAGCTCTGCATTTGTAAGGTTTGGAGCCTGGCCGATGAGTATGTTAAAAGAGGCGGTGGAATTATCTTCACATGGTATATTTGCTGCTATGTGACCGTTGGTAATTACAAATGGAGTGCTATCATATAAATGGATAAATCCCTGTGAGGGGATAATCATTCCTTCCAATAGCACGCTTGGGAATCTCTGACATAAACTTCGCCTTCCTCAGAAGAACTAACATTTCCATACGATTCTTCCGTTGGCATTGACAAATTTTGTCCTTGTGCTTTTACGTAAACGCTTCCAACATTTGTAAGAGCAAGCGTTGATATGAGAAATACAGTAATAACCTCCAAGATAATGCAATTCTGGTGCTTCATTATTGAAACGAGCAATTTATATTATATATCTTTTATAGTACATCTATCGAACAGGCGACAAGAATAAAGCGTCATTTATGGACATATTAAAAAATAATGCCCTTTTCAATGAAACAATAATGAAATTATTCGTAATAATCGGATTCTAACATCATGATCGTTTTTCTAGGATATATATGCCTGCAAATAAAAGAGGAACAACTCCAATCTGAACTATTGTGATATTTTCTCCAAGAAATATGAAAACAAATAATAGTCCAAAGACGGAAGAAAGTGAAAACACCAAAACAGTTTGGACGGTGCCAATATTTCTTAAAGCATTTATGAAGAAAAATAATGAAGCACCGAATCCTAGGGATCCCAGTAAAATAATATTCAGCAATTGATAGAAAGAGATAAGAAATTACTTAAGCGCTATAGGCTATAGTTCTTTTAACTGTAAATGTTGAGACAAGATAAGTAGTTCTGACTTATTTCAGCACTAAGAAAATTATTAGGAATTCAACCGATTTGAATAGAATTTTTATACTATCAATATGAAGTAGATAAAAGTTATGGAACCCCCTTTTAATCTTTGACGTTGTCATGCAATAGGTTCCGAATTGGAAGGGCGGCCAGTGCATTGACTCTTCGGTACGGGCCGCCCTATCTCATAAATCAATGGTAGATGGGTCATGCCTCGTTAACCTAATCCTCTTAATCTAAAAAATAATAGTCAATACCAAATGAAAATAGATCATAACTAGAAGAAACAGATGGTAACAATGTTTTTGAGCAAGGTCTTTGAACTTATTGTGGTAATTCATTCAAAACTCTGTCAGATTTTGTATCACTAAATAAACATCAGAAAAAGGCACTTGTTATTCAACTTTATGAACAAGGTAAGACACGACGCCAAATTGCAGAAGTTGTGCACATGGGATTCAAAGATATAGTTGATGTAATTAAGAAACACATTGGCGAAGATCCTGATTCAGTGAATAGGTCCGAGAAATCGAAAGATGCTCAGGCTTTTGAACTATTTCTGCAAGGCAAGCAATCAGTTGAAGTTGCAATAGAATTAGATATGCCCGCAGATAAGGTGGAAGAGCTACGTGTTCAGTACTGGAGACTCTCAAAGTTAGATAACTTGGAAATACTGTATCATGAAGCTGAATATTCTTTGTCTTTGTTATTGCGGCTTAATAACATACTCAAAAACAAGAGAATTACAAAAGATAAAGATATTTCTGATTTAATAGAACTCGCAAATGATGGTTTACCAAATCTTAGAGCTAGATTTGAAGTGTTATTAAATCAGATAACTACTTTGGAAAATGAAAAAAAATCATTGAGTACGGAAATCCTGGGATTGAGAAATTCAATTTATACAAATAATGAAATCATCCGGAAACAGAATGTACAATTGCGATCACTAGACAGAAAACTGGGTCAATTACAACTCATGCTTCGAAACACAAGCAAAGACTCAAATTATCATCAGGTCGCTAAAATAGTTGATCAAAGGCTAAATGATAAAAGGTCATTACTAGTTACTGCTCTTTTAGCGGTTTTTAAGACACTTAAAACTAATCCATAAGGATTGAACCTGTTATCTAGTTCTCCTCTTGACATAGAAGATTATCTTGGTGTTAATCTAGATGGAAAAAACCTATTGCATTTTGCAGAATCATGCTATAATTCACTATTGAAGAGTTGCGCGAAGACTATTGCATAATCAATTTATGATCAACTGGATATTGTTAACTCAATAATTAAGCCTTCATTCCAGCCGTACTTTGTCTTCATTAACTTTTGAACTTTCCTTGCCAATTCTGGAGCGTTATCTTTACTAATTATTCGAGCATTACCCTCAGATCTAATATTATTTGAAGAGAATTTGATCTTTTGGTTGTGTAGAATATTTTGGACCCAGTGTGCTTTATACCTATGTTCTGACATTACATAATATCTTTGTTGATATCCAACAAACCAGATTTCTATTGTATGTTGTTTGCCTGTCTTCCATCCTCTTGTTGTAAGATATAAGAATTGATACTCATTTGGCAAATTCAAATAAATGTTCTTATCATCTATATTAATTATTTATCACATTGACATTGATATTGAGGTTCACTTGTTATCTTGTCACTACCGATCAATACTTTTCCATTAACATTTAACCAATTGATCTTTTCTTGATAATCTGGCATATATCTATAAACTAAATCCCAATAGTGATGCGAATGTCCTTTGACTTTCAAATGGCACACTTCATGCAAGATAATATAGTCTATAACTTCCTGTGGAGCTTTCATGAGATGCATATTGAAATTAATTGAGTCTGTTTTCGTTAAACTAGCCCATCTGCTCTTCGAACTACTTTTTATTGAGATGTTCTGTGCATTCGCTCCTAGTTTCAGTGCATAGATTTTAGTCTTAGTCTCTAGAATAGGATAGGCAATTCTTCTGAGCCACCCCTCATATAGCTCTCTAGCCTGTGATTTTGCGTTTTCATTCACATCAGAGTTTGTAATATCGGCGACGAATTCTCCATCCATAAATCCTATGGTATTTATTGGCTGTTTCTTGTTGATTTTTAGACGATAGTTCTTCCCCAAATATGGCACTGTAGAGTTCTCTTCAAATGTTGGAACTATGATTTCTGGAATTGTCTCTTGATATTCTTTTTGTTTTTTTAGAATCCAATCAGCTTTGTCTAAAATTATGTTCCGGGTATCTTCTAAACTTTTGTTGAGAGGGGTTCTAACTTCTATCCGATCGGAATCAACTATAAGTTCAGACGTCTTAATGCGCTTGCTTCTCTTTATATGATACTCTAGATTAATTGATCCGTATCGAATTCGATCTTTGATTTCTTTACTACTATTATTAATCATAGGTGTCTTTTTGCCAGATCTATTATCATCTGCGTAACCTCCTCTATCTTGTTATCCGGGTATCCACTCACTAGTAGAATATCATATATATCAACACTCATTTTTTTCTCTGAGCTTCTCTTAGTTTTCCACCCGATCAGCTTTGTTTCTTCGCTTAACTTGCTGAATATTTTTTTGGTCGTTGCTTTAGATAACTCCTGATTTTTCTTTATCGATTCTAACTCTTCATAAACAGCAAACTCAAATAACGTGAATCCCAGATTATTACGTTGCTCTTTTTCATTTAATGCAGCTTTATAGATATCTGCATACTGGCTGGAAGAATTAAAATAATCTGCACTCTGCTTTCTACGCTTCTCTTCTTCTTCTATGAGTCGCTCTAATCTTTCTCGTAGTTGTTCATAACATACTGGGTTTGTTTTCCAAGCTCCTCTGAAAAAAAGCATATAAAAAGAAGTAAATAATAATATAAAGAACATGCGTGAACAGATCTACGAAGATGGAGTAGATATCTATCTCTTATGAAAATTGGGATCATAGGCTCTGGAAATATAGGTGGAACTGCGGCGAAACTCTTTCTCAATGCTGGTCATGAAATAGCAGTCAGTAATTCAAAGGGACCTCAATCACTTCAACTATTTGTAGAATCTCTTGGTGCCGGTGCTAAAGCTATGACGGTAGAAGATACAATAGCATTTGGTGATGTTATACTTCTTGCTTTGCCGTGGAGAAAGAGAGAAGTGTTACGATCATTACGATCAGAGCTATTTAAGAACAAAATTGTAATCGATGCTACAAATCCATACTCTGAAACCTTTGAAGTAATAGATCTAGGAAATAGAACCTCAAGTGAAGAGGTAGCAAAACAAGTTCCTGGTATTCATCTTGTAAAGGCATTCAACACTATGTATTATGAAACTCTACGTGATGGTAGTCGTCCATCTGGAGAAGATCGCCTTGTGCTTTTCATCGCAGGTGATGATGACGATGCAAAAGCTGTAGTATCAAAACTGATAGAGGATATAGGTTTTGTAGCGGTAGATACAGGTTCACTTAGAGAAGGAGGTCGTAAACAACAACCAGGCTCACCAATCTATAATAATTCTATGACTGTAGAGACAGCACGCATACGACTAGCTGAAATTGCTTAGCAAGTGAAAACGAACTTTTCTTTGGAATCTATCTTTCATTTATGTTAAAATCATTCTCGCTCCCTCTTAAAGTTATGACTTAATCTCTTTTCTTGGGTAAGTAGCAGCATTAGTATTCATTGCCTTCGTTTCCATGAAATTTGTAAATAGGATTAGTATTTTAATTTTGGCATCTGAACCATAGTTTAGATCTGTATATCGCGTAGTGGGAATTTATTCTTATATTCTGGATTCTTACTATTCCTATTTTATCTGCCGACACAGAGGCCGCTTGGATTACTTATACCACAGTTATTTTCAGCATATTGGTTAGAGTTAATGTTTAGCGGTAGTCCGTTGGCATTATTAATATCTACTGCGTTCTGTAATGCGTTGTTGGCATTTATTGTATTATCAGAGCTCTGTTCATCTAGGAACACCCCTTCTTGACTTCCATGTATAATGTTCATATCCATACTGGAACTCTTTGTATTAACAAACGTAATGCCTGCCAATTGGTTACCACTAATAAGATTTGATGTTATTTTTGATTCGCTGTTTGAATGTGAAGCTATGCCAAGGTGATTATTTTTGATCATGTTCTGTTGTACTTCTGCATTATCAGCTCCTGTCATGGACACTGCAATTTGATTATTTTCTAATATTGTAGAATCTAACTTGAACCCATTTGAGCCAGTAAGAAGAACTCCAGCTTGGAAGTTGTTAATCGTACCAGGTCCATTTACTACTACATTGTCTACGTTAGAAACCATTATTCCAACTTTAGAGCTGTCTTGTCCAGGTCCTGTGATTGAGAATCCATTCATGTTAATTACTGTGTTTGGACCAACTACTATGATAGCATCTCCACTGCAGTTAAGATTTGCAGTTAGATTTACTACTCCGCTTACAACTTGTCCACAGGCAGCATCTGTTGTAGTTCCTTCTATCCGTGACCCTAACTCTTGATCCTGCAAAGAAGATTGAGTAGATAGATCCGCATCGCCACTTGTACTGCTGCCTGTAATATCAGTATTCATACTCCGTTGTGATGATGGACTTGGTAATG